>NZ_JAFREK010000020.1:0-64271 GCF_017377535.1 Faecalibacterium sp. Marseille-Q4137 | reverse complement strand
ATTGCTCCTACAAGTGATTGTATAAAATTGTGCGATATGAAATAGTAAAATGATTTGACAAAACTAAAATTTATCCAATATTGAGTAAACTATGGATTACCCAAGGTTGAACTGTAACCATGATTATAAATGTGTAAATTGCAAACAAAGGCACTTCGACCATATCATTGACATTCTCAGATTGAAATTGTTTTCTTAAATTATTAGGCAAGACTTTTGATAGCAAATAATAAACCAAATATCCTAAACAGACTCCAACTGTATTTGTAATAAGGTCATTTATATCTGTTGAACCCCAACCAAACATCTGAACAATTTCAACAGATAAAGAGAACAGAAAACCAGTTAATACAACAGTCTTTATGTGATGATATTTCTTATACAGCAACGGCAGAAAAAATCCAAAAGGAACAAATAAAACAACATTCAGTATGGTATCTATTGGTCCACTTATCATACCGAGAAACGGAATCAGAGAAATCCTCGGACGAAATGATATTGTGCTTGTATAACCAATACCTGTTACGGTCAAAATCCCGAAAAGATAATAATAGAATAAAAATACAGCAGTAATATGGAGAAGGCTTTGCTTTCTTCCTGATTTTTTAAGGTATAAGAAATACAATATAAAAACTGGAACTATAAACACATATCCACTTATTGAGCGAATAAGAATATCAGAAATGGGTAACATATTTTTATCTCCTTTGCTTACTCTAAAAATTTGTTTAACTCTATCATTTCCTATGGTTGGAACAATTATATCATATTCCATATCGAAAGTACATCTTTTTATCGTTCCGGCTGTCGTTTTGCTTCAATCTTTCTAATGCAATACCCAACACAAGGGGACTGTCCCTTGTAAGGGCAGGAAGCGCAAGCCGGGGGATAAGGAACAGGCGGAGCATTATCACGCCGCCCGTTCGGTTTCTGTATCATCATCTTTTCAAAGGGATTGTCGGTAAACAGGGTCATAGGGTTTCTTCCTCCGTTTCTTCATCTTCGGGAGTTTCCCCGGTATCTGCTTCCGGCTCGTCCTCGTCGTAGTCCTCAAATTCAAAATCTTCAAGGTCGGTATCGCCCTTTACATTCTGCTTCGGCTTTAGAAACTTAAAGTAGTAGAACGCTGCGCCGCCACCAAGCAGGGCAAAGAGGACTAAGGCAAGCACCACACCGGGATTGCCGCCTTTTCCTTTCGGTTCTTCCGGCTGCTCGGTTGGTGTTGGGGTAGGTTCTTTGCCTGTGCAGCCTGTCATACTGGTAACACATACCGGGCAGGACGTGTTTACCTTTCCGGCTTCGCATTTCTCCGTACAGTTACAGATTTCCGGCTTTTTGGCAGCTTCGCCGTTTTCGGTCAGTGCCATAAGGTCGGCTTCGTCCACTTGATTTAGGAAATGTACGGTCTGTTCGCCCTCGGCGGCGCGGTCAATGAGGATATAGAAATAGTTGCCGCCTTTGGTGGTAACAGTGATAAGCTGCTTATTGCCGCCGTAATCGTCAACCAGTGTTGCGTTTCCCTTTGGGGTAAGGGGCGGCGTTTCCTCTTTTTCCTCCACAACTACGTTGCTGTCGTTGGTCGCGTCCCCTGCGGGCGGCTCTGTGGCTGCGCCCTGTGCATAGGCAGGGACAGAAAAACCGCCCATAAGGATAAGGGCGGCACAAAGGGCAGTCATGGTCTTTTTCAGTTTATTCTTCATCTGCATTTTCCTCCTGTTCTTCGTAGTCTGCCGCTTCGGTAGCGTGTGCGGCGTTCATGCCGGGAATACCGCTGCCGGACAGCATAGCGTTCAGTTCCTGCGGGGTCAGACGCATAGCTCGTACAAGCTGCACGATTTCAAGGTTTTCCGCTTCGGTTTTCTGCGCTTCCAGTCCTTTTAACTTGTTCTGATACTCTGTGATTTTCTCGCGGGTCTTTGCGATTTCCTTATTGATACGGTCGATTTTATTGTTTTCCATAGGTCATTTCTCCTTTCTTTTTGGGGCTGCTTTACCAGTTCATCAGCCCATAGCCTTTGATACATTGATAGTTAAGGTCATAGCTCTTTATCTTGCAGGCGTCGCCGGAATTGCCCTCAACGGTATAGACGCGGCTTCCGTCCCTGCCAAGCACAAGCCCCACATGGTCTGCAACACCGTCTAAATCCCAATCGAAAAAGATAGCGTCGCCCGGTGCGATATTCTCATAGCCCCGCGCGCCCCATTGTCCCCTTGACTGGAACCAAGGAACGCCCTGCCATTCGCAGCCTGCAAAGCGGGGTTCGCTTTTTCCGGCTTGATTGTAGCACCATGACACAAAGCAGGCGCACCATTCCACGCGGCTGTTAAAGCCATACCAACTCCAATAGGGATAACCGCCCACGTTTCCGACTTGCTGTTTTGCAAGCTCCATAAACTCCGGGTTTCCGGGACGTGTGCCGTTTACAAACTCCACGCCGCTTAAATCCTCGGAGGGGCTGCCGTCGGGAGAGCCGCCGCCAAAAATCAACGGTTTGTTGCCCTGTGTCTGTAAGTACACTTTGAACATTTCAAACTGCTGTGGGTTCAGCAGTTCTTCCGCAAGGGAAGCAATCGGCTTGTTTGTCAGCTTCACGTTCAAGATACGGTATTCGTATTCTTCCTCGTTGCCCTCCTCGTCGGTGGTGGTGCGTATCTCGATTTCTTCCGTCAGCGTCAAGGTGTACTGTAAGCCGAACAGCCGTTTTAGCTCTGCCTGTGCGCTCTGTGGGGTGTAGCTCTGTAAAAGGGCGGTCAGATAAGACGCAAGTTCGTGTGGGTTATGCCCGATAGTGTCAAGGTCATAGCGGTATTCATCATAGCCGCTGTGGGTGGTTTCGATATTGTCAATCTCACTTTGCAGTTCGTTTTCCATTGCAGCATAGCTCTGTTCCGTTGCCACAAGGTCGCTGTCCTCGGACGTGTAGGAAGTCCCTAACACGCTGTTCATGCTGCCGGAAAACATTGCCCCACAAGAGGAAAGCCCTACTGATACCATGATGAACAGAAGCAGCGCGGCGATAGCGATTATCACGCCCGCCGGGTGTCGCCCTACAAAGGCAGCCGCTTTCTTTGCTGCTGTCTGTGACGCTCCGGCGGTTGCTTTGGCGGTGGCTGCACCGCCTTTCTTTACAGTTTTTGCATACTGGCGTTTGATTTTTTGTTTCTGCATAAACCGGGAAAAGGGATTGCTTGTAAGCTGAGGATTTTCCTGCAAGACTTTGTGATACTGGAAGTTCACATTTGCCTTGAACGCTGCCTTTTCTGCCTTTGCTGCTTCCCGGTAGGGTTTCAGCTTATGGCTGCGGTAGCCCTGTTTGAATTTCCTTGTCCCGTACCTTGCGCCGCGCTCGGCAAGTTCCTCCGATTTGTGCGCGCCCTCCGCGCCGGAATTGTCTTTCTCGACGCTGTGGATTTTGTTGTGAACAAAAATACCCGCTTCCTGCGCGGGGCGGGATAACGGGTTGCTGTGGGCTTTGCCGCCGGGTATCGGCTTTTCCTGTTCCTCAAAGTGCAGGCGGGTCTTTGCCTTTCCTGCGGCTTCGTCAAAGGTGCGCTCCTTAACCAGTTTCTTTTGCTTTGGGATAGCTGCCTTTGCTGCGTCCAGTCGGTCAGCGGCTTTTTCCGATTTTTTGATGTAAGTTTCCAGTTCCGGCGTTGCCCGTTCTTCCTCGGTAAACTGTAAGCGGGAAGTGGAAGTACGCAAAGCAGTAGCTTCCTGCTCTTTTTTGACTTCCTTTTTGTTTGCTTTTCGGGTATGTGCTGCGTCAAGATGTTCTATGACGCGTTCCGCTGCGGCACTGTCCGGCTGTGAAAAGTCGCTGTCTGCTTCCCGGCTGCTGATACGCTCGGCGGTCTGCTGTGTTTCGTTTACCTCGATAAGCCCGTCGCGGGTCATTTTCTGTGTGATTTTATCGCGTGGTTTTAATTGCTTGATAGTCCTGCACCTCCAATCCGCGCCCTCGCAAGGGCGCAATATTCTGCATTTAATTCAATCCCGATATAATGGCGGTCAAGGCTTTTTGCTGCAAATCCTGTGGTTCCGCTTCCGAAAAACGGGTCTATGACAATCCCACCTTTGGGACAGCCCGCCAAGATACAGGTTTCCGCTAATTTCGGGGGAAAAGCTGCAAAATGCGCCCCTTTATATGGGACAGTGTTAATCAGCCACACGTCCCGCTTGTTCCGCGTGGTCGGCATGAGCGCGTCGTCATAGTAGCCACCGTCCCGCGGTCGGTTTAGTCCCTGCACCTTTCCTTGTCCGGGTATTTCCTGTGTGTATTTGCTGTTGGTGCTGCGCGCTCTGCGATACCGTTCTGCGGTAGTAGGTGCTAAGGGTTCTGCAATGGCGGCAGCGTCATAGTAATATTTCTTTTCCTTTGAAAGCAGGAAGATATGTTCATAGCAGCGGGTCGGGCGGTCTTTGCAGCTTTCCGGCATAGGATTTTGTTTTTGCCATATAATATCGCTCCGTAGATACCACCCCTGTTCCCGTAGGGAAAACGCCAAGAGCCAGGGAATACCGATTAAGTCCTTTTGTTTGCAGCCGGTAACGCGGCTGTTCCTTGCAATCCGCTGTCCGGTGCGTCCCTTTGGGTTTTTTGGGTCAGCATAGCCGCCTTTATTTCCTGTGCCGCAATAGGTGTCTGCGATATTCAGCCATAACGTACCGTCCTTTCTAAGCACCCGGTAAAGCTCGCGAAAAACAGAGGTCAGCCTGTCAATATACTGTTCCGGCGTATCCTCCTGTCCGATTTGTGCGTCAAGCCCATAGTCCCGCAGCGCAAAGTACGGCGGGCTTGTAACGCAGCAATGGACGCTTTCACTGGGTAATTCCTGCAAAGCACAAAGCGCGTCCCGGTTGATAATCACGTCTGTTTTCATAGGCTGCTCACTTCCTCCGGCTTCGTCGTCATAATGCGGTAAAGCTCGGTATCTTTCGGGAAATGGTCTACAAAGGGCAGCACCACATTTCCATAAAAGATAAGTCCCTCGCCTGCTTCGGTATGGGTTACATACTTCATCTGTTGCGGGGAGATATTAAGCTGCTTTGCAAGGATAGCCCGGTCGCCCTGCGCCTGATTGAGCATGAGGACAAAATCAGAGTTTTCAAAGATATTTTCCACCTCGCGTGAAGCAAGCAAGTCCTTAATATTCTGTGTGATAGCTGTCGGTATGCCGCCCCATTTACGGAAACGCTTCCAAATCTCCACACTGTAAGCTGCGGTCTGTTCCTCTTTTAAGAGCAAGTGAAATTCGTCCATATAGTAGCGGGTGGACTTTTTCTCTGCCCGGTTAATGGTAACGCGGTTCCATATCTGGTCTTGCACAATGAGCATACCTAACTTTTTGAGCTGCTTTCCAAGCTGCTTTATATCAAAGCAGACAAGGCGGTTAGAAAGCTCCACGTTGGTTCTGTGGTTGAATACGTTAAGGCTGCCGGAAACATACAGCTCCAATGCTGCGGCAATGCGGGCAGCTTCCGGCTCCGGCTGCTTTAACAGCTCGTCGTAAAGGTCGCCCAAGATAGGCATTTTCTCCGGGTCGGGGTCAGCAAGGTAGTCCCTATACACATTTCTTACAGCGCGGTCAATGACGGTCTTATCAACAGGCTGTAAGCCCTCCTTGCCGCCAATGACAAGCTCGCAGAGAGAAAGGATAAAATCGCTTTTCAGTGCAAGGGGGCTGTCGTCCTCGGAATAGTTGAGGTTCATATCCATAGGGTTCACATACTGGGGCGTACCGTCCATACCTTTGCCTGTCGGGGATAACCGTATCACTTGCCCGCCAAGCCGTTTTACAAGGGCAAAATACTCCGCTTCCGGGTCGCAGATAAAAATATCGTCGTCGGTAATGAGAAAAGCATTTGTGATTTCCCGCTTTGCCGCAAAGGATTTTCCGCTGCCCGGTGTTCCCAAGATAAGCCCGTTTGGATTTTTAAGCTGCTTGCGGTCGCAGAGTATCATGTTGTTTGACAGGGCATTTAAGCCATAATACAGGGCAGCCCCAGTCTGAAATAGTTCCTGTGTGATGAACGGGATAAAAATAGCGGTGCTGCTCGTCGTCAACCCTCTCTGAATAGGGATAAGGTTCTCCCCCAAAGGGATAGAGGACATCAGCCCCGCTTCCTGCTGATAGTCAAGACGGGTCAAGGCGCAGTTGTATTTCTGTGCAATGCCCGCCGCCGCGAAAATGTCATTTTCCAGTTTCCGCTTCGTGTCTGCCATGTTTACCACAAGGAACGTCAGCAGAAACATTCGCTCGTTGCGGCTCTGTAAATCCTGCAACAAATTCTTTGCTTCATTCCCAAAAGTGGCAAGGTCGGACGGGAGTATGTCAATATCGTAACCGCTTCTAACTGCTTTTTTCTGTTCCTCAATCTTCATCTTGTCAAGGTCAGTGATTTTGCGCTTAATGGTCTTGATTGCTTCCGACTGGTCGATACTTTTAATATGGAGATTGACAATAACCCCTGTTTCCAAGTCCAACATATCCGCTAAAATACGGTCGTTTAACTCCGGGGCAAGGATTTCAAGGAACGATACCGCCCCCGTTTTTTTCCCCATAGCAAAGTAGCGTCCCTCCCCGAACTTGAAAGAGGACGGGGCGATAAAGTCCTTTGTGGTAAGCCCTGTCGGGGTCAGCCAGTCATAGGAGAATGAGAACGGCTCGCCTGCCGGGTGGAATACCCCATGCAGCACCTTTAAGCGTTCATAGCCGGATAAGGGGTGCGCCGATACGCCAAGCACCTTGAAATTGTTGAGTACGTCCGTTTCGATACGGGAAAGCCGCGCCCTTGCCGCCGCCGGATTGTCCGCTTCAATGGAAAACGTGATGTACTTGTGCTTTACAAGCCCGTTGTTCCCTTTGGCAAGCTGCATTTTCAGCATATCGGAATATTCGGTGCGGATAGAGTTAAAATCATCATTTTGCGGCGGGATATGGATTGCCCGCGCTGCCTGTTCCTGCTGTGAACCTTGATTGATAAACGAAAGCTGCACATTTACGCTTGCGTCAAAGTAATTGAGAAAATCGCACCAGTTTTCAAAAATGGCGGTCTTGTCGTCTGCCTGTGCAAGCTGATAGTTAATGTCCTCAAAGGCAATGCTCTTTGAATATTTCCGCTGTGCCACTTTGCAGATACCGTCCGGGTACATGGCAAGGTAGGGAATGGTCTGCTGTGCGGTGTGGGCTTTGCCGTCCCCCTTTGCCTGCCGGATAACCGCCGCTATCTGTTTCTTTTCCGCGCGGGTCAGCTTACGCCTGTTTCCTGCGGCTTCCCGCGTCTTTTTTGTCTGTCCTTTTGACAATCGCTGATACCTCCTTTTCTAATGCCCGCTGTTTCTCCAAGAGTGCATATAGGTTTTCTGTCTGATATGGTCGCACTTTGGGGCGGGTAAATTTTGTCTGAATGATGTTCTTTATTACCACTTCAAGGGGCTGCCCATGCTTTTCATACATGGCAACCAAGAAGCAGGGAAGCATGACGACAATCATTACCATTGCCGCAAGGCTCGTCCCTGCGCTGTCTTTGAGCAAAAAGAAAAGCGGCAGTCCTATAAGAAGTGCCACTGAAAAACAAAGGATTTGCCGCTTTGTTAGATTGAAAGCGACTTTTGTTTTGACTTTGGATAGGTCTTTGGGTACAGGTACATACGCCAAGAAAAAACCTCCTTTCTGCCCTTAGTGGGCGTTGAATATGGATTTTGCCAGTGCGCCGGATTTGAACAGGGAGAAACAGAGGATAACGGTATAGGCTGCAAGGGAAAAAATCGCGCTGTGCAGATTGTCCGCTAAGACCATTTCGCCTACTAAAACCGCATAAATGCCGACGCATATCATAATGAGGAAGCCTTGAAAGCCCAGTGCAAACAGCCCCTTTAGGTAGTTGTTCCCAATCTGTCCCCATTCCCGGTTTGTCATGGTAGCAAAAGGGATAGGGGAAACAGAACAGTAGGCGTATATCTCAATCATTCTGCCGTAGAGGATAACGGTTATCAGTACGGACATGATTTTCATACAAAGGCTTACAAGGCTCGTTTCCATGACAAGTAACAGTAGTTCGGGGATTTCCATATCTTTTAGTCCCTCCTGCATGGCGGCAAGGGCTTCGGTTACGTCGATATTCGTATCGCCGCCGATTACCCCCGCCGCGCCGGATACAATATGCTGCGCCATATCAAACACCGCCATAGTAATATCAAAGGTATGTGTTACCAAGAAAACGGCAACAAAGGCTTTGAAAAACCACTTGAAAAACATAAATGTTTCTATGTCGTGCATATTGTTTTTTTCCGTTACCATGCTGATAAGCTCATAACAGAGGACATAGGTAATGACAAGCCCCGCAATGGGTACAATCACATTTTCCGACAGGTTTTGTATCATGCTGAAAATGTTTGCGTTCCACCCCTGCGGGGTCTTGCCTACCTCCGCTGCAATGGTGCCTACTTTTTCGTTTACGTCCCCGAACATAGTGGAAAGGTTGCCGTTAATGGCTCCGATAAGGATTTCTTTTATCCATTCGTTAATCGCTTCCAGTATGCTCTCCATAGGCTACCCTCCGTAATCTTATCCGAACAGACCGGAAAGAAGCGGTACAAGGATAGTGCCGATAAGGGCAACGCCGCCGCCCGCCATAAGCTGCTTAATGCCTTGTGATTTTGCACCCGGATTGTCGTTTCCATATCCCTCCAAGAGATTGATAACGCCCCAAATGCCTAAGCCTGCGCCCAGTGCGATAACAAGGGTCTGTAATACGTCGATAGCAGAGTTAAAAAATTCCATAAAGCTCCTTTCTGCCGCAAATGCGGCTTGCCCTATAAAAGGGCATAAAAAACGGCGGTCAGTTTTCAAACTGCCGCGGTCATAAGTCCCCGCGCTGCCTAAAGTTCTGCCGCGCGGCGGTATTCAGTTGTCAGTGTGGGCGATAGGAATTTTTGTAGGGGCGCGTATCATGCAAGTTGTCTTTTTCTTTGTTACTGCGTCAATTCCTCCTTTCTTTTCAGCCGGGAACACACATTTTTCGTCATTCCAAAAGATAGCTCCTACGCTGCATATACTCGGTAACGTAAAGGGTCTGTTCCCCTCCGCGTTCCTGCAAATACTCCCGCAGAGCGTTTTCTGCATTTTCTATCATCTTTGTAAAATAATGTTCACGACGTATATCATCAGTTTTTGTTTTCTGTCTGCTCATAGTATAACCTCCCGTAAAATCAAAGTTCCCGCCGCACCCGTTTCTGCTCATACAGGGCTTCACACCGTTTCACAAACTGCTGGATAGCTGCCTGCCGTTGCTGTTCCCGTCGCTCGGCAATGAAAACAAGCCCGTTTATGGCTTCTGTGATTTTCTTATCTTTTTTCTTCTGCATACGTCTATTCATGGTCGGTGTCCTCCTGCAAATCTGCTTCGCTGATTTCGTAATAGTCAAAGGGTTCGTCCGGCTTTACAAGGGCGGGTCTGCGCCTTAAATGCTTTTCCATATCAAAGGTATTTTTCTTGTCATAGTCGGAAAGATATTTATAGTTGGGGTGCTTTGTAATGTCATACTTATCAGAGAAGAACGGGCGTACCCCTCGTAGTTGTAAGATACATTTCCCGCCGTCCATGACTGCAATTTCATCTTCGGTCATAAGCTGCTTGCCTAACTTCTGATAGTTCAGCCCATGTGATACCTCACGCCCCCGGTTCTCGGAAGTGTTGAAGCTGTCAATGGTTTCTTTCCCCAAGATTTCCGACATTTCTTTGAGGGTGGTTTTCTCCTTGCCGCCCAAGAAAAGGGTGGTGTCGCAGTTGCCGGCTATGGTATCGGCGTTATCTTTGTATATCGCCTTTAGCTGCGACTGGCTTTGCAGAATGATTGAAGCAGAGATTTCCCGGCTTCGGATAGTGGCTATGAGCTTTTCAAACTTCGGTATCTGCCCGATATTTGCAAACTCGTCTAACAGACAGCGTACATGGACGGGCAGCCTGCCGCCGTATTCATCATCTGCCTTGTCGCAAAGAAGATTGAAAAGCTGCGTGTAAAGAATACTCACAACAAAGTTAAAAGTGTCGTCGGTGTCGCTGATAATGACAAACAGGGCGGTCTTACGGTCGCCTATGGTATCAAGTTCCATTTCGTCGGTTTCCATAAGGTCGCGCAGCTCTTTAATGTCAAAAGGGGCAAGCCGCGCCCCGCAGGAAATGAGGATAGAGCTTCTTGTCTTTCCCGCAGATAACAGGAATTTCTTATACTGCCGGACAGCAAAGTGTTCCGGGTCTTTTTCCTCCAACCGTTCAAACATAAGGTCAACGGGGGACTGAAATTCCGGGTCGTCCTCGCGGGCTTCACTGGCATTTATCATTTCAAGCAGCGTCGTAAAATTCTTTTCTTCCTCCGGGGCTTCGTACCAAATGTAGCCGATAAGGGCGCAGTAAAAGAGCCGTTCCGATTTTATCCAAAAATCTTCCCCTGCTTTTTCCCCGTCCCCTTTGGTGTTGGCAATCAAAGTATTTACCAGTTTCAAAATGTCTTTTTCGCTGCGGAGATAGGCAAAGGGATTGTATTTCATGCTTTTTTTGAAGTTTATCGTGTTCAGCACCTTTATCCGATACCCGCCCCGCTGTAAGAGCTTCCCGCACTCGACTAAAACCGTTCCTTTCGGGTCGGTTACAACGTAGCTTGAGTGCATTTGCATAAGGTATGAGGTAGGCACCCTGCGCCTTGCTGACTTTCATCAGTAGGTTTCAGGGAGCCGCCTCCCAAACCGGACGTACACCTCTCAGCGTATCCGGCTTTCCATGAATCACCTTGATTCTTTGGTTTCGTGTAAGAGTTCAAAGCAGTCAGGGCAGAGAGCCAGAGATTTTCTTCTCATTTTCAGCATTTTCTGCTCAAATATATCCCTGCCTTTCAGCGATTTCAGCGTTCTTACGTGGTGCATACATAAATAGTCTGCATGTTCCCCGCAAATCTCGCATACTCCGGCTTTTATGCGGTTTACTATCGTGTGCCTGCTGTCATATTTCCTATAACTCGGCATAACGTCTGCCACATTGTCATAGCCGTCGCTGTGCTTTCTGAATCCATCATGGTAAAATTCGCAGTATTTACGTCCCTTAGTTGTATCGTATGGGATTCTCAGTACTCCGTTTACCATGTGCCGCTTCTTAATAACACTGACATTCGTTCTGTGCTTTCCTGCCAGAGTTTTTAACATGCTGTACCGCACCATGTAGTAATACTTGTGCAATGCGCCTACGTTTTCTGCTATCCGATAGAAGTTATATAACCCTCGAATTTCGGAATTGAAAGTAGACACAATCTCTGCGTCGCTGCGGTTCATCAGGTCTTTCCTTGGCATAGGCCGCCACATTTCTTTGCCTGTGTCATTGTTGCGTTTCACCTGTATCGCTCCCCGTTCCATCGCTTTTTTAATCCATTTTTCTTTCGGCATATACAGGAATACTTTTCCATACCACACCCGTTTCATGTCGCCGTTTTTACAACGCTTCATGTTCTTGGAATGGATTACTTTGAAATCGTACCCCAGATAGCGTACCGGCTTACTGGAATGGGTGACTTTCGTCTTTTCCTCGGACATTTCCAAATGCAGTTTTTCTTGGAGAAAGATTTTTACATCTTCCTTGATTTTTTCTGCGTCCTTTTTGGAGCCGATAACGCCGATTACAAAATCATCGGCGTAACGGTTGTACTGGATTTTCTTGAAGCCTTCCTCAAACGGATTGTAATAGTGCTGATTCATCTTCTTCCTTCTGGAATCCTTAAATTCTTTTACCAGTTCAGGAGTTGATTTTTCTGCGCCCATTAACGCTTTACGTGCCTTTCTGTATCTCCGGGACGCCCGCTCGTATTCTCTGGTCGTCCTTCTGCGTTCTGGCTCGCAATCATACTTTTCTTTGTATTCCTGCATATAGTTGTCCAGTTCGCTGAGGTAGATGTTTGCACATATCGGACTGATACCGCTGCCCTGCGGAACACCGGAGTAGGTGCAGTTGTACTGCCATTGTTCCATATATCCGGCTTTCAGGAACTTCCAGATTAGACCGATAAAAGCCTCGTCTGAAATCCTTTTCCGCAGTAATTCAACCAACACATGATGGTCGAAGTTATCAAAGCACGCCTTAATGTCTCCCTCGACAATCCATGTAACACCTGTGAAGTTTTTCTTCACTTGCGTAAGTGCCGTGTGACAGCTTCTTTTTGGTCTGAAACCGTGTGAATTGTTGCTGAATGTCGGCTCATAGATTGCTTCAAGAATCATTCTGACCACTTCCTGCACTAACTTATCATCAGTAGAAGTGATTCCCAACGGGCGAAGTTTCCCGTTCTTTTTAGGAATGTACTTTCTTTTTGCAGGCTTTGGCTGATATGTCCTGTTGCGTATGGATTCAATAATCCGGTTAATTCTCGGCAGGCTCATGTTGTCCAGCGTCTGCCCGTCTACCCCCTGCGTCATGCTCCCCTGCGATTTCGCAATGTTCGCATATGCAAGGAGATAGAACTCTGGATTGTATAGGTTGCGATATAATCTTTCATATTTGTAGTTACTTACACTTGCCTTTTCTTCAAGGCTTTTCAAGACATGAATCGGATTTCTCATAGTGTCTCACACACCATCCTTTCTGTTTTGAAAATGATTCACTGTTCCCCTTTGCCATGTAGACGGCTTTCCCGTCCGCAGACTACTATGGGAACTCTGTTGCCATGGTGAATATTCAGAACCCCGCATTTCAGCGTTTTCATAGCCTTTCGGCATTTCACTTTAGGCAATCCCCGTTTAGTACGGTATAAACAAGCGTTCCACGTTGTCGGTATGTGACGTTCGCCTTTTTCCACTTTCCCGTGGCTGAACCTGCTCCGAGTATCAGCAGCCGCATAGCCAAACAATGCGACTGTCAGGAACACTGACGAGTACAACCTCTCTACGTCAGGGGTACGCTCTTGGTCCCGATTTCAGGCTGTCATTCAAGCAGTCTAGCTTCCATCCTCATACGTGGATTTTCATTCCGTCACGCCGGCGCTTCTGAGGCTTCAGCGCCCCGTGTCCTCCGTCATGCTATGGTCGCCCTCCGGTTTCCCTTTTGGGGTAAGACGGGGAATGATAGGTTGCGGCACAATGCCGCTTGATACTTTTACCTACTACTTGCTCAAGGTAGGATTTATACCGCCCTTACGGGCGCACTGGGCTTTACGAAAAATCTCGTCTTGCCGCTGCCGCTTCCCCCGATAACAAGGATATTTTTATTCCTTGCATACTTTGGCTGCTTTGGGCGGCTGTTCATGGTAAGCCGTTCCGTCTGTGTGAGCAGCACGTTATTTTGAAATACCGGGTCGGTGTAGGGCTTTATATCTTCGGCGTTGCCCCAACGGGCAGAGCCGTATTCGATACCTTTCCGGTATTTCTTCGCATTCTTGCCTTTTACATAGACAATCAGCCGGATAAGGACAGCCCCTACAATACCGATAAGCAAATCCATAGGTGCAAGGCTCGGAAGCGGGTTTGCAAAGGCAGCGGAAAAGCCGTCTGCAAGGGAAAGCACCTTGCCGGACAGGTCAGCCCCCGGAGAGAGCCGCACCGCCTGTCCGATTTTGTCAAAGAGATAGACAAAGAGCAGATAGGGGGCATTTAGGATAAGCAGCTTTTTAAGTTCCGGCTTCATAGCGATACCTCCCTGTCCTTTTTCTTCACTTTTTCCCTCTGTGCGTTCAGAGCCGCCGCCTTTTCTTTGAGGGAAACAATCAGCTTGCGGATAGAGGGCTTTTGTTCCTGCGTCAGCTTCTTTGCGGAAAACTCCTTGAAAGCTGCGGTCAGTGCGTCCGCGTCCCGTCCCTTAAAAAACACAAGATAGCGGGGCGGGGTTTCGGTGCTGTCTTTCTTTAAGGCAAAGTCAATCCCGTATTTTTTCGCCGTACTCTCAAAGGCTTTGATATTGTCCTTTGTGATTTCAATGTTGGAAACGCCCGCGTTCTGCTTCATAAGCTGCTTTAGGGTCTGCTTGCCATGCGGGATTTTCTGTTTGTCATGCTGCTTTTTCATCTGTGCAAGCAGGGCTTTCATAGCCTTTTGGAGCTGCTGCGCGGTCAGCTTTCCGGTCTTGATGTAAAGGGCTATGGTCTTTTCGTTGGTTTCCTCCTGCAATGGGTGTCCTCCTTTCGTGTTCTATGGTGGTATGCCCGCCGCCGGGAAACGGGACGGGCATGAAAAAAGAGCATCCGCTTTCACGCCGCCCTGTTAAATCCGTACCCGCAGCCCGGAAAGGTCTGCCGCCCGAATACCCACAAGATACCAGTTGTCCCCGTACTCCATACGGGTCGGCTTCCATTTGCCCCGCACAAAGACCTCCATGCAGTCGCCGCAATGCAATCCCCCGTAATAGTCGTTTACGTCAAAGCGAATGTCGTAGCGGTCAGCGGTTTCATCAAAAATCAAAGCTCCTGTTTTCTGTGTCATCATAAAATCCTCCTTTGGGTTGGTTTACAGGCTTTCGCCCTCGTTGCAGGTGTAATCGGGTATGCCCTTGCTTCTTGCCGACTGGATAGTGCGCCCGCCGTACATATCGTGAGATACAAGGGACGTGTAATAGCTGCCAATCGTAGACGGAGCATTGAAAAGGGCAGCTTTCATGTACTGCTTGATGTTGCGGATTTTGGTGGTGTTTTCCTGCATACAGTCCAGTACAAAGCGGATATGTTCGCTGTTCAGTTTCATAAATTTTGCTTTTACAAGCTCTGCCGGGTGGTCGTCCCCGGCGATACGGATTGTTCTTCGTTTGGTGCAGACGGTTTCAAGAATAAGGGCAAGGATTTCCTCTATCCTGTCCCGGTCAAGGTATCTGTCCTGTATCAGATAGTCGTACTCGATATTGTCCTTGATGATTTCCTCATACACGCTGTATGCGTCTGTCGCTTCCTTTCGCTTCCGTTCCGGCAGCTGTGCCGCGTCCTCTAAGGGAGAGGGATTTAGGGAATGGAAAGGAATGGAATGGGTACTTGATATATCTGTATTTAATTTTTCTTTTTTTGGTAAGTTAGTTTTTTGTATCTCTTTATTTAATTGCGTTGGATTTTCCGACGTCGGGTTATCCGGTGTCGGATTTTCCAATATCGGCTTATCCGCTGTTGGATTTTCCAATACCGGACAATCCAATGCCGGGGGCTGTGGCTGTTCGTAAATGGTGTACTCAATAGCGGTCATTTTGCCTTTCTCGTCGCGTCCCTGCCGCCTTGTGATATATCCGGCTTTTTCAAGCTCCCATACAGCGGTGCGGATAGCGTCGATACTTTCCCGGTTGATAAGGGACAGCCCTGCAAGGGTGTAGTCCCAATCTTCGGGAAGTGAGAGCATTTGCGACAACAAGCCCTTTGCCTTTAGGGAAAGTTCCTTGTTGCGTAAATGGTGGTTGCTCATAACCGTATAACCTTTGTTCTTTTCCACGCGGAAAACTGCCATAGCTTCATCACTCCTTTGGTTGGATTTGTTACGCAGTAGAAACGCGGTTTTGAGGGAAAAGGTATCAACCCTTGCCTTTCTCATTTCCGCGCTCTAAGAGCCGCATAAATCAAGGCTTTATTTGCCCTTACTGCGTAACATGAGGGCATAAAAAAAGCAGCGTTCCTGTTCTCCTGTGTGGGAGTGAGAAACGCCGCCTTATAGGTGGTGCTTATTTTATTTTTTCTTTTCGACGTGCCGCGTAAGGTGGTGTAGTGGTTTATCCGGCAGCTTCGCAGGTGCTTTTGCATATCAAGGCTCAATTCGTTAAAAGTAGTAAATGAGTAGTAAAATCAATCTGCAAACCTGCGAATATGCCCGTAAATCAAGCATTTTTCAAGACAATCAACTAATTTGTAAGAAATCAAGACATTATAGGAGGTATCTGTTATAATGATGGTAAAGCGTAAAGCAAACCTTGATGATGGTTGCAGCCCGGAGTTGGTTGCAGGTGCGGTGTTTGACGGAGAACTCGAAATTCCTGTTATTCATGCTCCGGCAGAAATCGTAATTCCATCCGGCATCACGCCATTTTCCAAGCGGGAGAAAGCGATTGGAACCGATGAGGCCGTTGGATTTTTTGAAAAAGACCCTGTATTTTCCAAGGTTCTTATTAATCCCTCGTCTTATGTTGAAGATTTCAGAAGGTTCCGCTTTCTGCTGCCGGTTGATTGTTCTCTCTATCGGGACGCACCACTGGCTGTTCAGGTAGCGAATCTCTACCGTAGCAGAGCACTTGGCAGCTATTACCAGCGCAATGGCTGCAATGTTTATCCGCTGGTTCGCTGGGGCAACGAACTGACCTATACGACCCGGTACTTTCCAGAACGCATTGCTTTTCTTGGTATTCCGAAGCACAGCATTGTGTGCCTTGGAACATATGGCTGTATTAGCAGCCGTGAAGACAAGCACGAATACAAAGCTGGACTCGACGCGATGATGGATGCTTTGAACCCGAAGGTCGTACTTGTGTACGGTGCTATGCCTGATTCTGTATTTGGCGACTACCTTCGCTATGCAAAGTTTGTTTCGTTCCCAGATTGGACGAGCCGTATGCATGGAGGTGATTGCTAATGGGTGGTGGAAAGGGCGGACTGTACATAGGAACATATAATCCCAGTGATACAAAAACGGATTTCTGTACCTTTTCTAAAAATGTAGAGAAAGTTTCCAAAAAATATCCGCTGAATCCAAGTGGATATTTTGGAGAAAAGGGAAAGAACCATCGTGTGATTGTAAGTGACAATCCCATTGAAACCTCCGTGGACTTTTACAAAACTATTAGCTGTGGCGGAAAAGAGTCTCAGCTGTCTAACGGAAAAGGGGTCCAAACTGTTTTTGAAGATGGCACTCGGATTGTCTACCGGGTCATAACTTCTACGCCTGATAGTCCGGCTGTAGATATAACGGTTAACATTGAATCCCCAGTCAAAAAGCAAAAAATCCATTTCATCAGAAAGGACTAACACAATGGTACAGGCCAAATTCACATCTGAAATGATTGACTGCTTGAGGAAACTCATTGGTGAATCCTTCGTCAGTTATGACGGAGCTATTATGAATCAAACGGCTTATGGAAATCTACAGCTTAATACAGAGCATTTTTCTGTAGAACTTCGAAACGAGGTTCATCCCTTTTCTCTTTTTTCAGAAGTTGAAGATGTCTCTTGCTTTTCTTGTATCTTCAAAAGAGCGGGTACTATATTCGAACCGTTTTGTGAGGAACCGTGGAAAACAGTACCAATTAATGAAAAAATAACAGGAGTCTCCATTGTCAGCGATACTGTCATTGTAAACGATGATGAATACGCTATCACTTTTGATATGGCAGTTATCATTAAAACAGAAAAGCATCAATACTCCTTTTCCAGAAACTGGTTTTTCTCGGAAACAATAAACCTTTCTGTCGATAAAGGACTTGATGATGTTTATCCAATCAGTCGCGTTATTGCCGACTGGAACGACGATGGCAATCGACGAGTCTCTGTCCAACGCAGTATTGTTTCTCTGTAATGGTCCGTTGGCTAGATACCTTCAGCTTTCTGTTTTTAATCGAACAGACACTTCACATTGCGACGTAATCGAAATCAGGCATGTTGACAGGAGCCTCCTTCTGAGTCTACTGAATAGCAACGAAATTCCTGCTTTCAAGATGGGAAAAATCCGAAAGATTTACAAGCAGAATCTAATTCACTACATGAGCCAATACCAGTAAATTCATCAAAAAAGAACATGACGGTTCCTTTTCAGGATCCGTCATGTTCTTTCCTTGGCAGGCATTACTCCATCGGCCGCATACTTTTTGCCGCTTCCTGTTCCTCCCGAATCTGCCGCTTATACTTATAATAGGTATTGCGAGCCAGCCCTGTAAGCTTCATGCACTCGGCATCGTCCAATGTTCCGCCAAATGCTTTGCAGTGCGTGCTTATCACCCGCTTGGCTTCTCTGGCTTTCTTGGTTTCAAACCCATCACCTTTTCTGTGGCCAACCTGTTTTCCGTTTAGCTTGGCAGTCAACAGTCCTTCACGGGTACGCTGGTGCAGGTCGGCCACCTCCTTTTCGGACTGCTCAAATGCCAGCTTGATCTGCTCCTTTGCCAAAACCATCAAATATTCATTGATGCCCTTTAAGATGAAGTCCACGTTTGTCCCTGTCATGGCAATGCTGCCGGACAGGGCCTTTTTGTAGGTTTCTGTGTCGATGTGATGCTCTTTCAGAAATACAAGACAGATACCCTTATGGTAGAGGTCTTCGTATAGGGCAAATCCTTCCTCTGCATTTCTGGACATTCGGGACACGGAATCAAAAACTACCATATCCCCCGCCTGCAAAATCCGATACAGCTTGTTCCACTCCGGGCGCATTATCGAAGTCCCGGTATAGGCTTCCTGCACGATATGGGCAGTCGGATATTCCGCTTGGATGTTTCGTATCTGGCGGTCGATGCTTTGTTTTGCAGTCGAAATTCTGCAATAGCCATAAATGCTCATAAAATTCCTCGTCGTCTCAAAGATGACGAACGTCATCTTTAATCGGGCGATTTGACCGTGCAAATCGCCCATGTTGGCCTAAAATTGATACGCAATTATCGCACGGCATTTTTAATACACTCCAAGCAAGCTAAGTGTCGCTCCTCGCCCACCTTTGAATTTGACTTTTCGCGGGACGGTATATGCCGTCCCCCTTTCAGCCAAATTCAAAAGCGTGCTGCGTCGTGACACCGCTTGCTCTTATCTGCGAGTCATGTATGTATTCATAAATTCTGCCACGGTCGTGCAGGGCTTCTGTTTTTTCTCTGCTCCGCCGAATGGATCATAGTTCCAGTCAGTTTCTTCGTCAATATATCGCCGCCCATCGTCCGGCAGTTCCAGCGGTTCAGTCAAGATGATGGTTCCCCAATGGTTGACCATGATAAAAGGTGCGATTTCGCAGGGGATACCACGGCATTCATCATCGTGCCGGACATCATAGGCATACAGCCCTTCGGGTACGGTATCCCTCTTGATGCGGATGCTGGTGAACAGTGCGGGCTTGCCGCAGACAGTGATTTCTTCGTAGTGCTCGGTCATAGCATCGTGGGTCATAGTGTGCGCCCTCCTTAAAGCGCAATTAAAAATGCCCGGTATTTTTCGGTATAGTAAGCAATCTCTTCTGCTGTCAGTGAGGTCATGTTGCCCTCACTGTCTGTTCCAGCGATGAAACCAGAACCAGCCAGATAATCTGCGCCGCCCCAGAGCATCCGGTTCGGCGGCAATTCCAATAGTTTGCCTTCATCATTGCAGACCAACGTGAATTCTGCGCCGAGGTCACACAGAGGCAGGCATTCGATGTTACCGCCCACAAATTTCTGCATAGCTTCAAGGGTATAATCCAATTCAACCACTTTGGGCGGCTCCATTGGCAGGAGCGCAAGGACTTTGATTTTTGCTTCTTTCATCCTGAAATCTCCTTATGCTACGTTAAACCTTGTGGCCTTATAGCAGTCTGCGCACATTCCCTCATGGGTGGCTGCAAACTCTGCGGCCTGCATGATGGTTCCATCTTTCAACTTGACCCGTTTAATAGGCTGATTGCAGCGGGCGCAGATGCAAGGGACTGGCGGCTGTTCCGGTTTGGGAGTAGTTGCAGCTTTCTGTTTGGTTGGCTTCTGGGAATCATCCACAGGCTGCACAACATCATCCGGCAAATCCTCTCCGGCATAGACATACAAACCCAGACCAAACATAGCAAGATTCTTGACCAAGCAACGCATAATGGCCTTGTTTACATCAAACATGGATGCAGCATCTACTGTACGTTCCTCCATGCCGATTTTCTCTCTGCGGCGGGTCTGCGGGTTGTAATCCCACTTTGGCGTAGTATAAGTATACGGAACTGCTTTCATCGCTTTGTTGGAACTGTCCAAAACCGGAAGCCACATTTCGTGCGAAATGCCCTCAATGGTAACGGTAGTGTATACCATGAAGCCTGTGATCGGGTCATAGACATAGGGCAGGCCGTTGAACTTTTTGACCTCGTAACTTGCCGCAGGATAGAGCTTTTTCACTTCCGCCCATGCATAGGCCCAGCTCACATATTTCAACTCTGTGTTGCCGGATTTCTTGACTTCCAGATGATCCTTGAAATCCACGGCAGATAATTTTACAAACGGATTATCGGTTACCATAAAGATACCTCCATGAAAAAAGACGGCAGGAAAATCACTTTCTGCCGCCATAAACCACAAATTTATGCCGCATGAACAATGGTGAACCTGCGGCTGCTCACATTTTTGCTGTACTGGTTGAAGATGTCCGGCTGTTCTTTCCGAAGCCTCTGGGAATCCACCCGCTTACTTTCGGAGGACACCCAAGACACCTTATAACCGGGAGCCGTTCCATACGCTGCATCCTGCATTTCCAGCTTGACCTGCTGCTCAATGGCGGTTTTCTCCTGCTCCAACTGCTCGATCTGACTGGAAAGCTCCTGCCGCTTGTCCAGCAGACCACGCAAAGAGGTCAGGTCTGCATTTTTGTCACGATTGTCAACCTCATACAGTTGGTTGATCTGCTGGGTGTCACCCTCACTGCCGTTCGGTGCAGGCGGAATCTGGGGCACAACATAGCGTGTCCAGAAAAGTTCCTCCTTGTCGATAAGGTCAGCAAGCACCTGCTTATCAGTAACAATTTTGTGGATGATAAGCTCTTTTCCCAGAATCAGAGCTGCCACATACCAGCAGTCGAAGCCACTGACAACGAGATAATGGTCAACCTGTGCCAGATAATGCGCCGGAATCTTGCCGTTGGCCCACTTGTCCGCAGAGAACGGAGAAACCGTTTTACACTCCAAGCCAGCCTTCTGCCCGACGATCAGGCGGTCGAAATCAGCCAGAAGCAACGGATGCTCTTCACTCTGGTAGATGGCATTTGCCCTGCGGGCTTTCAGCCCGGTTTCCTCCGAGAATCGTTGCGCCACATAGTCCTCCAAGTCACGCCCCTGCCGCATGGCCTCATTGTCGATGTCCTCAATGGTATCGCTGATTTTGTCGTGGTAGACCTGAAATGCGGAGCGATAGGGATTCACGCCCAGAATCGCACCGGCATCCGTTCCGGTGATGCCGCATTTGCGGTAGCGAAGCCAATCTTCTTTGCTCAAATTCAGTGTAGATACAAGACGTTTCATGCAATATTCAACCTCTCTTTCATGTATTCGTCTGCAATGGAGAAATCGTATTCCACCAAGTCTTTCAGAATCGTGGAAAACTCACCCGCCAAGGTGCGATTATCGTCCAGCCACAGAGCATACAGAAAATCCAAGATATTCCGCTGCACCCGCAGATGGTTCCAATAGCGTTCGTCCAGCTTGTTTTCGCTGGCAAGGTCGATCAGCGCACTTGCAATGGTGCTCTTGATTGTAATTTCGTAAGCCAGAGAAACCCGCATCTCAGGTAGAACACTTTCGGTTTCTTTCAGGAACTCAGAAAATTCGTAGAAAATGCGGTTGTTTACATCGTTCATAGCAACCTCCTTTATGCTGCGGCCAGCACCATCTTATAGGCGCGGTCAATCATGGGATTTCCCTCTGCGGTACGCAGGAACAGATTCTCGTTGTAGTTCCGGGTCTTACGGATGGGATCTGCATGGGTGGCAAAGTCCGATACGGCATTGACAAACCGCCAACCATTCTTGCCGACCCAGGACAGGTCAGGAGCATTGTAATAGCGGGCCTTCAAATCTTCCTGCAAACGCAGGTTATTCTTCCGCTGGCCATCGGACAAATCCTCTGTAATCGGGAAAAACTCATTGATGAACTCCTGCACCTTGCGGTCAGACAGTTTGATGTTGGTCAGGTCATAGATTCCCTTTCCAAGTTCTGCCATGTAGCTGTTGGCAAGCTGCAAAGTTTCGCGGGCATCCTGCACCCGGAGCAGGACGTTTTCGGTGTGCTTTGCCGTCCAGATACGCTTTGCAGAACCGAGAGCCAAATTCAGGGTGTTCTGGCAGACCACCCGAACAGGGGTCATGGCGACCTTGACACCAGAACTGCCATCATGGCTGTTGAAGAACACAAGATATGGGGTCACTTCGTCTCCGGCAATGATGTACTTTTCAGGCAGCTTTGCCAGCATCCAAACCTTCTTGCCACCCTGCAAGGAGCCTGCGGTTTCGTAGGTAACACCCTCGCCCAGCAGATCGTCGG
This sequence comes from Faecalibacterium sp. Marseille-Q4137, assembly GCF_017377535.1. Taxonomy (NCBI): domain Bacteria; kingdom Bacillati; phylum Bacillota; class Clostridia; order Eubacteriales; family Oscillospiraceae; genus Faecalibacterium; species Faecalibacterium sp. Marseille-Q4137. Next base: position 42,101 of record NZ_JAFREK010000020.1, on the reverse strand, counting down.
TGAACTGGAATGCTTCCTCGTTCTGCACGATGCGATAGCGGTCAGACACCACGCCGAGAACGGCATCATCGGTGCTGCGGACATTGGCACGATAGCCGGAGATCACAGCTCCGTTGCCAGAGTAGATGTTACGACTCTCGACCTGCCAATCCAGGCCAGCCAGTTCCAAGGCTTCACGGCTTGCAGGGGCTTCCATAACGATGCGGCCAAGGCCATGCCAAGGGGTCTCACGGACAGAAAACATGATTTCAACATTTGCAGGCATAATAAGTTCCTCCTGTTTTTGATGGATAATTATTTCTTTTCGAGTTGATGTGCGGTCCAGATGATGAGTGCAGCAGCGGCCTTTCCGATTGCTTTTGCTGCCTCAAAGGATACTTTTGCGATGATCTCAGCCATTGGTATTACCTCCCATTTTTCAGTAAAATAAATGACCTGAGGACAGTGCGAAACTTTTCCTCAGGTCTTTTCAATAAGATAATATATAAATAAAATCCTACGAAATACGCTTTAATTCGTGCCGAGTGTGTCAGTTGTGTCAGAAGTTCATAACAAACTTTTTATATCATCATCCATATTTTCCCATTTTTTCTTTACTTTTCTCTTGTTTTTAACAGAAGCGATAGTCTGTATAGAAAGAGAGATAGATAGTCTGATAAAAGTATAATAAAGTTTTCTTGAAAACACTGACACACTCGACACAACCGGCACACTCCCTTACGGATGAATTTTCGAGCGGATTCCTACTACTACGGTGAGATCAGTCCAATCCCTTCTATGGATTTTCTGGTTCCGCGAAGCCTTGAACGCTTTGGCATCTTCAAATGGAATCACGAAGCGAGCCAGCTCCATAAAGCCGTCCATCGTACAAGATGTCATATTGATGCCTTTTACCTCGGACAGTTGGAAATCCAGTACCCACCGAAATTCCTCATTGCTTACAGGCGTGATCTGTGCTACACAGCTGTTAATAAGTTCCCTGCTGACATCCGTTTTGGCCGCTTTCTGCCACTCGTCCAGCTTCTGGGAAATCAGCTTCATATCAATACTCCCACTGCGTTCATCCTCCTGTTCGATGCTCTCATACTGGGATTGTAACTCGGCGATCTGCTCGTCCAGTCCCTTGCGGCGTTCCATCAGCTCCTGCTTCGTGATAACTCCGTCAGCACACAGGTCAATATACCTGTCCAGCCGTTCTTTCTGTTTGGCGATGCTGTTTTCCAGCATTGCCTTTCTGGAAATACGCACAGTCTTTTCCTCTGCCATGCAGCGGTTCAGAATCCGGTATACCTCTTTGACGGTCTTACCTTTATCAAACGTCAGATTCTGGAATACCTTAGATGCCATTAGATCCAGCTTCCATTCACTGATGGCTTTGATTTGGCAGCTGATCCCCAAATCCAGACCATGTTCCTGTAAGTAGCTGATGCTTGGCCTGCGTGTACGGCGGTAGCACTGAAACCCGTGAACAACTGCCCCGTCACGGTTTACTCTCCATTTGAACTGGATAAAGCCCGCTCCACAGCTACACCGCAGCTTTGCTGTCCAGACAGATTTTGGCGTATTCCGCATATATTTGTGCTTTTTGCCGTTCTCATCGATGACCCGTGCAGACCGTGCCAGCAGAATCTGTTGGCATCTGTCCCACATCTCTTCTGATACCAACGGCTCAAAATCCCCTTTCACATAGACGTAGCTGCTCTCGTCCAGATTTTTCACACGTTTCTGCGTCAGATAGCCGTCACTGTGGGATTTGTTATAGCAGATGCAGCCTTTGTAGGTTGCATTGTGCAAAACACGGCTCACTTTGGAAGCGTCCCATGATACATGACCGCCTGCATCCAGTCGTCCCAACCGATATAACTCGTTTACGATTTTAGTAAGCCCTTTTTCGCCATCCGAATACATCTGGAAAATCAGCCTCACAGTTTCGGCCTGATCCGGGTCCGGAATGTAGGTTCCGTTCTCCCTGCGGTATCCCAAAATGTTTCCGCTGCCATACAAAACGTGTTTTTCCCGGCTGATTTTCTGCCCAGCCTTTACTCGCTCTGAAATCTTCCGGCTTTCATCCTGCGCCATAGAGGACATGATCGTCAGACGGAGTTCTCCATCGTTGGTTGCCGTATTGATGCCGTCATTGATGAAAAACACATTGACCCCCATTGCCTTCAGTTCACGGGTATAGGACAGAGCATCCACCGTATTTCGTGCAAAACGGCTTACTTCTCTTGTAATAATCAGGTCGAATTTACCTTTTCTGGCATCCTCCATCATACGTAGGAACTCCGGCCTTTTCTGCGCCTGCGTTCCTGTGATGCCCTGATCCACATAGACCTCTGTAATTTCCCAGTCGGAATGGCGTGAAGCTTCGATTTTATACCATTCCAGCTGGTTTTCCAGTGCATTGATCTGTGCCTCGTGTTCTGTTGAAACACGCGCATACACTACAGCTCTCATACATACCTCCGTTGATTTTATGCTTTTTCAGGCAAAAAGAAAGGCTCTGATGGAAAATCCTCCATCAGAGCCTTTCGCTGCGGTTTACGAAGCCTTTGCAGGCGGTTCCTCTTCCTTCTGCTCATGCTTCATCTGAAGGAAGTTCTGATATGTAGGGTTGTTGATATATCCCCCTGCAAAGAGAGCCTCAATCAGATAGTAGGCCATTGCCTTGTCGTCAACCTCCAGCATTTGTGACACCTCCTGTTCGTTGTTATGCTTGGATTCGGTGATATAACATATCATCGAAAATTTCAGCATTACGGAAGAAGCCGAATGCCCTTGAATGCTGATACAGGATTCGTGTATATCGTCATACCGCTGTTCGGACACCGCGAACGATGATGCTCCAGACCAAGCTTTTCCAAGGTTTCCCTGAAATCTGATTGGCTGCATGCCCATTCGTCCTTCTCCTTGCAGTAGCCAAGATAAGCATTGTACAAGTCTTCCAGTGATGTGGATACACTCGGATCACACCTTTCACAGCATTCCTCTACAAATGGCTTCACGCTCCTGCTGTAAGAGTCCTTCGTCGAACATTTTGCCCGGTCCACCTGCGGAATTTCAGGAAATCTGTAGTTTAACTCCACCAGTTTCTGAGCATACCGCAGTGCCTTTGTGACAATGGCATTTCGTTCCTTCCAGATTTTTTCCTCAAGATCCGGGTCCTGCTGGTCATCTGGAATAGATGTGTCGAACGGGAGATAAACGATACGTTTGAGCAGAGCATCGTCCTCGCCTTCGATGCAAGGAGGATGGTTGCTGGCAAAGACGAACTTGATTCGCCTCGTAAGCACCACAGAACTAAGGTATTTGCGTTGAACATCGATTGAGTCACCTCCTGTGATCTGTTTAAGGCGGGAAATGGCCTCCGCATTGAGCTTTGTGTTTGGCATATCAAGCTCAAAATTGATAACGGAACTGAGTAAGGGCATCAGCGCAAACGTTCCCTTCATCTCACTGAGCCGCAGGTTACTGACTGACTCCTTAGGATAAAGCCGCTGAATAAAGTTTCCCAAAACACTCTTGCCGCTATCTCTGGCATAGCCCATGAGGATGAAGAATTTTCCACGAGCCGGATAGATAAACAGATAGCCGATTGCCATCCAGAATCGTTCCAGAAGCTGTGGATTTCCGTGTGTGACCTGCCACAGAAAACGGTCAAATACCGGGCATTTTGCCTGTGGATCGTATTTGGCCTTGATGTAGGTAAATGTCAGCCGATCCGGACTATGTGGATACAGCTTTTTCTCTCCAAGGATGAAAATGCCGTTCTTCAGTGGTGCATAAATCGGCTCACCTTTCGGTTCCTCGCGCTGGATATTCGGATCGGTAGCATAGCACTGATAAAGGTCTTTATGCCCATACAGACTCGATTCGTGATTAAGGTCGTAGTCCACATACTCGCGGTACAGCATTAACAACCGATCTGTGTCCAGATATTCGTAATAGCGTCCATTAAAAAAGTAGAGAGCATTATGGTAAGAGATGATAGAGACCTTCTTTTTGAGTGCCCTTGTCATCCCCACAATGTCCTGCGTTTGGGGACCCTTTTTGACAATTGGTTCTTCAGGAGTGGGTGGAACAGGATGATTTTGAAGTTCTTTTCTGACATTCATCAATTCATCCCTGTTTGGAATTTTCGGTGCAACAGCAGAGCGAACATCGACTTTCTCTAGCGGCTTCGGGAAGGTATATTCATCCGTGGAAGCTGCTACTTTGAGCAATTTCTCCGCACGTTTTTTCTTGAATCGTTCGCGCTCCTTTTGTATCCTATCCGGACTCTCACGATTCATGTACATCGCAAGTACCGCTTGCTTCTCAGCTAAGCTTTCAAAACCAGAAATTTCATCAAGAGACGGTATTTCATCCTGTTCTTGTTTCATCTTCTTAACGGGTTCCGCAAGCGTTAAGCTATCTGTCGGTTGTGCCTGTTTATGGCGCATTGTGTTAAGTCTATCCTCGATTTTAGATTTGCTCATGGCTAGTTTCCTCCACACGGTCTTTCTTGAAGTAGCACTGTTCCACCAGATTTTGGACGGGGTTCTCTTGACCCCAACCACCACTCATAATCAGGTAATCGATCCGTGTCAAACCATTGGGTCGATTGATATTCGTCCAAAGATAGCCAAAATCATTGTTCCAGACATGGACCATGATTTTGTACTCAGCATCAGGTTTGATGTCTTTAAAGGAATCTGTAATGACTGGCGATTTCATTAACCCACCCTGAATAAAAACGCTGCCAATGATTTGATCGTTTTCATCATCGGTGTAGGTACTAAACGTGATCGGGCACAGATTTATCCCCTCTTTTTCAGTCCAGTAGCAATCTGCAAGAACTTCTTCGCCAACTAGAACTCTGGCTTGGATTCCTTTGATTACGCTGCTTTCTCCATCACCGCAGATGAACATTCCCTCCTTCGTTCGTGCAAAGGTGATGTATCCTTTTTTGCCTTTTAGACTCTTATTGTGAAACTTATCGTGGGTGTCCGCCATGTCTTCCTGCACTTCTGTTAATTCCTGCATAGCGTTGATGTTCTTGATTTGTGTCATAATATGACCTCCATATAATTTATATTGCCTTTGGACTTATCCCTTGGGCCTGGCTGTATGATATCACGTCACGCATTCACAGCGTTAGGATTTGCGTTCAGAAAATCATCATAGTTTCGTTTGATTTTCGGGATAAAATTATTAAATTTTTATTAACATTCTCACTACCGATGTTGATTGATGTTGAAAATTCTCTTCCAAACAGAAAAATCCACGGAGAAAAGTAAAATCATTTCCTTTCTCCGTGGATTTTGTTATTTAGAAGCTTTTCATTTCCGCCTTAATGCGTGCGTATTCTATTTCTATCTTATTTCCAACATTGTCTATTTGCTTGCTTTCCTCATTCTTCAAAAGTTTTTTCATTTCATCATCTAGCTGCCTAATAGCACTCTCTGCATCATCCAATATCCTTTTCACCAATGAAAAATAAACAACTTTTTCTCGCTCCGTTAGAAAACCTTCCGTTTGCGTAATGCAGAAAGATATATTACTATACACTCTAATCGCTTCCTCTTTTTTTGTTCCAAACAAAATTCCCAACCGTTCTTCAATGATGTCTCCAGTAAGTTGTGTTCCAGGAATTTGAAGTAATGACCGCATTCCCGTCTTAACTTGGTCAATAACGCGCTCATCCAATCTATTTGTTCTTCCACACCTGATATTACCAATAATATCGTAGTCACTCAATATTTCTTCATCCACGATTTCCTCACTCGTTGTTTCCTCTGATTCAAAAAGAAGCAAATCAAAAAAATCTTTAACTGCTCTTGTCAACTGGATTTCTTTATTAATCGACAGAATATCTCGAACTTTTAAAATTCCCTCTTGCAGAGAGATAACTTTCCCAAGCAAAATATCCAATATTCTGTATAACCTCTCTCTAAGGGGTTTTATTGCATCATCCAAAACAACTTCTGCTTCTATATTATAATCTTCTCGCAATTTTTCATCTGATTTTTTTTCCTCAAATGGATCCCAGTCAACTCCTTTTTCTTCCAACCATTTTGAAATCAGATATTGTCTAAGCGATATAAAATACCTTTGCTCCTTCAATTTTTTATAAATGCTATTTCCATGTTTTTTCTGTATCCACACTTCATACTGTTCAAGTACCTTATTCCTGTGCTTCTCATCAATTTCTTGCTTTTCTTTCATATACTGAGACTCAATTTTAGACACTTCTTTTTTATATTCTCTATTAACATCCCTCATTAACCCTTCTACTTCTACTTTTTTAACTTCTATTTTTTCGTTTGCTTCTTTTTCTAACGCTTCAATCACCGCATTAAAATCTGGATCGATAGCCCTTATTCTTGCTATATTGCCCCATTTTTGGTTTTCTTCTTTGCTTGTTTCATGATCTACGACTTTCATCCTACTTAAGTCCTCCTAAAATTTATTTAAGTTTCTAAAACCAAAACCCTCCCCGGCAAAACCATTCAGTTTCACCGGGGAGGGTTTATCATACGTTTATCTTCCCATGTTTTGCGCGATTAGTGCATCTTCATGCAACAATCTCACTTTCTGGGATTTTTGATCGCAGCCTGAGCAGCAGCCAAACGTGCAATGGGCACACGGAAGGGAGAGCAGCTGACGTAGTCCAGACCGACGTTGTGGCAGAACTCCACGCTCGTGGGATCTCCGCCGTGCTCACCGCAGATGCCCAGGCCCAGGTCGGGACGGGTCTCACGGCCATCGTGTGCGGCCATCTTGACCAGCTTGCCCACGCCGATCTGATCCAGGTGCTGGAACGGATCGCTCTCGTAGATCTTGTTCTCGTAGTATGCGCCCAGGAACTTGGCAGCGTCATCACGGCTGAAGCCGAAGGTCATCTGGGTCAGGTCATTGGTGCCGAAGCTGAAGAACTCAGCCTCCTTGGCGATCTCACCGGCAGTCAGGGCTGCACGGGGGATCTCGATCATGGTACCGACCTGATACTTCATGTCAACGCCAGCAGCAGCGATCAGCTCATCAGCGACCTTGACGACAACATCCTTGACGAACTTCAGCTCCTTGACCTCGCCGACCAGCGGGATCATGATGTGCGGGGTGATCATGCAGCCAGTCTCAGCGGAGACGTTCAGGGCAGCCTTGATCACAGCGCGGGTCTGCATAGCAGCGATCTCGGGATAGGTGACAGCCAGACGGCAGCCACGGTGACCCATCATGGGGTTGAACTCGTGCAGAGAAGCAACCACGTTCTTCAGGTCATCGAAGGTCATGCCCATATCGGCAGCCAGTTCCTTGATGTCCTCGTCCTTGGTGGGCAGGAACTCGTGCAGAGGGGGATCCAGGTAGCGGATGGTCATCGGGCGCTCACCCATGATGCGGTACATGGCCTCGAAGTCACCCTGCTGGAACGGCTCGACCTTGGCCAGAGCAGCTTCGCGCTCTTCCACGGTACGGGCGCAGATCATCTCACGGACAGCCTTGATGCGGTCCTCAGCAAAGAACATGTGCTCGGTACGGCACAGGCCGATGCCCTCAGCACCCAGGTCAACGGCCTGCTGTGCATCGCGGGGGTTATCGGCGTTGGTCATAACCAGCAGCTGACGAGCTGCGTCTGCCCAACCCATGAAGCGGTTGAAGTTCTTGTTGCCGGTAGCGGCCACGGTTGCGACCTGCTCGCCGTAGATGTTGCCGGTGGAGCCATCGATGGAGATCCAGTCGCCCTCAACGAACTTGTGGCCGTTGATCTCGAAGGTCTTGGCCTCCTCATCGATCTTGACCTCGTTGTCATTGCCGCAGCCGGAGACACAGCAGGTGCCCATACCACGGGCAACAACGGCTGCGTGGCTGGTCATGCCGCCGCGGACGGTCAGGATGCCCTGAGACACCTGCATGCCCACGATGTCCTCGGGAGAAGTCTCCAGACGGACCAGAACGACCTTCTTCATCTTGCCGGACTTGACCATCTCCTCTGCTTCCTCAGCAGTAAAGACGATCTGGCCGCAGGCGGAACCGGGAGAAGCTGCCAGGCCCTTGCCGACGACTTCGGCGGCCTTCAGGGCAGCGGCGTCGAACTGAGGATGCAGCAGGGTATCCAGCTGCTTGGGCTCCACGCGCAGGACAGCCTCCTGCTCGGTGATCATGCCCTCGTCCACCAGGTCGCATGCGATCTGCAGAGCGGCCTGAGCGGTACGCTTGCCGTTACGGGTCTGCAGCATGTACAGGTGGCCGTCCTCAATGGTGAACTCCATATCCTGCATATCGCGGAAGTAGTTCTCCAGACGGGTTGCGATCTCAACGAACTGATCGTACACCTCAGGCATCTGATCCTTCAGGTGGCTGATGGGAGAAGGAGTGCGCACGCCTGCGACGACGTCCTCGCCCTGTGCATTGATCAGGTACTCGCCCATCAGCTTCTTTGCACCGGTGGCGGGGTCACGGGTGAATGCAACGCCGGTGCCGGAGCGGTCGCCGGAGTTGCCGAATGCCATCTGCTGCACGTTGACAGCGGTGCCCCACTCGTAGGGGATCTCGTTCATCTTGCGGTAAACATTTGCACGGGGGTTGTCCCAGCTGCGGAAGACGGCCTTGACTGCCTCGATCAGCTGATCACGGGGATCCTGGGGGAACGGCTTGCCCTCGTTCTCCTCGTAGATCTTCTTGAAGACGCCCACCAGTTCCTTCAGGTCGTCAGCCGTCAGGTCCACGTCGTTCTTAACGCCCTTGGCTTCCTTCATCTTGTCGATCTCGACCTCGAACAGGCTCTTCGGGACCATCATAACAACGTCTGCAAACATCTGCACGAAGCGGCGGTAGCAGTCGTATGCGAAGCGGGCGTTGCCGGTCTTCTTGGCCAGACCTTCCACAGCCTCATCGTTCAGGCCCAGGTTCAGGATGGTATCCATCATGCCGGGCATGGACTGACGGGCACCGGAACGGACAGAGACCAGCAGGGGGTTGGTGTTGTCGCCAAACTTCTTGCCGGTGATCTCTTCCAGACCCTTGAGATGCTCGAAGATGTCAGCAGTGATATCGTCATTGATCTGACGGCCGTCTGCATAGTACTGGGTGCAGGCATCCGTAGTGATGGTGAAGCCCTGGGGAACCGGCATACCGGCAGCAGTCATCTCTGCCAGACCGGCACCCTTGCCGCCCAGAGTATTCTTCATGGTGACCTTGTCGCCGCCGAAGGCATCGTTGCCCTCGCTGAAGTAGTACAGATACTTTTTGCTCATGCGTGTTTACCTCCCATTTGGTGACCCCCGGTGCCACGCCCGGCGGTCTCATCGCACTTTTTTCTCAAAGCTGATGAACATTGTCTTGTGAATGCTAAACTATTATACCAGAAAATTCCCACATTGCCACCGGGCAAAACACCGAATTTGTTTGATAAATTTTGTGCAATTCCCTTGAAATTTACCCAGTTTTCCGCTATTATAAAATGGGAGAAAGTTCGAGAGGTTTTTTGTTTTACAGAACCATTTTTCCGCATCTGGGATACATGCTGTTATCCATTAAAATTTTCGGTGGAATTCCACCTGCGGAACGGGCCGGAATTTCTCCCTCATGGATACAACAAAATACCACACCTTCCCAAGGAGGGACACTATTTATGGAAACCATTTCCAACGAAGCTCTGGCCGCAGCACGCGCCAAACTGGACGCTGCCGAAAGCCGGCGCGAGAACATCCTGCTTTTTCACATCGCCAACGGCGTGAACATTGAGAACCGTACCGTCCAGATCGACGAAGGCGTTGTCATCGCCCCGGGAGCCACCATTCTGGCGGGCACCATCCTGCGCGGCAAGACGGTCATCGGCGCAGGATGCGTCATCGGCCCCAACAGCCTGATCGAGGACAGCATCGTGGACGAGGGCACCACTGTCAACGCCAGCCAGGTCTACGGCAGCCATCTGGGCCCCCACAACAACATCGGCCCCTTCACCCATGTGCGAGTGAACACTGTCACCGACTACGGCGTGCATCTGGGTGCCTATGTGGAGACCAAGAACTCCAACTTTGCCCGGGGCAACACCGTGAGCCACCTGACCTACATCGGCGATAGTGATGTGGGCAAGTACTGCAACTTCGGCTGCGGCACCGTCACCTGCAACTACGACGGCAAGGATAAGTTCCGCACCCAGATCGGCGATTACTGCTTCATTGGCTGTAACACCAACCTTGTGGCTCCGGTCAAGGTGGGCGACGGTGCCTACACCGCCGCCGGTAGCACCATCACCAAGGATGTGCCCGCCCAGGCGCTGGGCATCGCCCGCGACCGCCAGACCAACCTTGAGGGCTGGGCCGCCCCCAAGATGGAGGCCTATATCGCCAAAAAGCAGAAGCTGGAGGAGGAGCAGAACAAGTAACTCTCCCGCCACCTTATAAGGTATTATACAAAAAGCACCGCCCTGTATCTGTACTGATATAGGGCGGCTTTGTGTTTTTCCCGCAAAACAGATTTCTTTTTCTTCGCGCGTATGTTATACTAAAGAACTGTACCACACATTATTTTAAGCAAAAAAGAAAAGGCAAAACAACAACTATGAATGCAAACGACATCTGGCTGATCGCGGGCCTTGGCAACCCCGAAGCAAAATACGAGGGCACCCGCCACAACGCGGGCTTTGCCGCGCTGGACTCTCTGGCGGGCAAATGGGGCATCAGCGTCAGCAAAACCAAGTTTCAGGGCCTGTGGGGCCAGGGCGAGGTGGATGGCCACAAGGTGGTGCTGCTGAAACCCCTGACCTACATGAACCTCTCCGGCGATTCCATCGCCCCGCTGGCGGGCTTTTTCAAGATCCCTGCCGACCACGTCATCGTCCTGTGCGATGATATCACCCAGGCCCCCGGCAAGCTGCGCATCCGGCCCTCCGGCTCGGCAGGCGGGCACAACGGCCTGAAGAGCATCATTGCCCGGCTGGGCGGGGAGAACTTTCCCCGCATCCGCATCGGCGTGGGTGCCAAGCCCCGCCCGGACTATGACCTTGCCGACTGGGTGCTGGGCAAGTTCCCGCCGGAGGACGCAAAGGCCATGGCTGACCGCTCCCCCGACCTTGAAGCCGCCACAAAGCTTATCATGGACGGTAAGCTGGGTCTGGCGCAGAGCAAGTATAATGGGTGAGGGAGGATAAATCTCTCCGTCATTGCTGCGCAATGCCACCTCTCCTAGTAGGAGAGGCCTTGGCATAGGGTTTATTTTTCGATATGATCGCCTGCGGCTCCAAAACGAACATCTGCCGGCGGGCAAACAGAAGCGAAGCGCCGGGGCTCGAAAACACGACGATATGCCAAGCCCCCCTAATAGAGGAGCTGCCGAGCGCCAGCGAAGGCTGAGAGGTTTAGACGAGAGGAGGTCTACGATGTACGAAGCGCTGCTGAAAAGCACAGCGGAATATCAGAAGATCGCGGAGAGCCTGCACACCCCGGGCCCGGCGGCGCTGTTCGGCCTGCCGCCTGCGGGCCGTGCCCTGCTGTACGCCGCCCTGCAAAAGGACCTTGACCGGGTGCTGTGCATCGTGACCCCCGGCGAGGCCGAGGCTACCCACTTTGCAGACGACCTCAAGGCGCTGGGCCTGACCGCGGCGGTGTTCCCGCCCCGGGACTTCATGCTGCGGCCGGTGGAGGGCGCGGGCCGTGAGTACGAGTACCGCCGCCTTTCGGTGCTGGGCGCGCTGGCGGGCGGGCGGCTGAACGCCGTCTGCGTGCCCGCCGAGGCGCTGCTGCAATACACGGTGCCCCGGGATGAGTTCCTGCGGAACACTCTCACCCTCAAGCCCGGCATGGTCTACAACCGGGAAGCGCTGGTGGCGCGGCTCTTTGCCGCCGGGTACGTCCGGCGCAGTCAAGTGGACGGCCCGGGCCAGTTCAGTGTGCGCGGCGATATCGTGGACATCTACGCGCCGGACATGCACCAGCCCGCCCGTGTGGAATACTGGGACGATGAGATCGATTCGCTGGCCTCCTTCGACCTGCTGACCCAGCGCCGGGACGGCAGTCTGGAAAAGATCTACCTTTCCCCCGCCCGCGAGGTGCTGTTCGGCAGCACCGCCGAGACGGCTGAGGCTCTGCGCGGAGCCATCAAAAAGGCGCGAGGCAAAAAGCGTACCGCCATGGAAAAGGCCACAGAGGCCGACCTTGCTCAGCTGGATTCCGGCCTGATGCCCGAAGCCATGGACAAGTATTACGGCATCCGCTACCCGCAGCCCGCCACCCTGCTGGACCATCTGGACAACCCCATCTTCGTGCTGGACGAGGTGGGCGGCATCCGGGATGCCCAGAAGGCCACCGAGTACCGCCGGGGCGAGGAGCTGACCGGCCTGCTGGAGGAGGGCGTGCTCTGCCCCGGGCTGGACGTGCTCTACCAGACCATGGACGACCTTGCCATCGCGGCCCAGAAACAGAGCACCCTGCTGTGTGAGAACTTCCTGCGGGGGATGAACGAGTTCAAGCTGAAAGACCTCATCAACGTGGAGGCCTTTGCGGCCCCCAACTGGGGCGGCGACCTGGCCTCCCTGCGGGAGGATCTTGACCCGCTGATCGCCCAGGGCTATGCCATCACCCTCTTCTCCGGCACCCCCAAGGGTGCCGCCGCCCTGACCCGGGACCTGACAGACAAGGGCTACTCCGTGAGCATGAGCCGGGACGTGCGCCCGGCCAAAGGCATCGTGCAGGTGCTGCCCGGCCACCTGACCGCAGGCTGCACCTTCCCCTTTGCCCACGCGGCGGTCATCTCCTCCCGGCGGCACGGGCTGGACGAGGAAACCGCCGCCGAGAACAAAAAGCGCAAAAAGAACAAAAATGCCCTGTCCAGCCTTTCGGACATCAAGCCCGGGGACTATGTGGTGCACCAGAGCCACGGCATCGGCATGTATGCGGGCATCCAGCGGCTGGAAGTGCAGGGTGCCATCAAGGATTACCTGAAGATCCAGTATTCCGGCTCCGATGTGCTCTATGTGCCTGTGACCCAGCTGGACCTGCTCAGCCGCTACACCGCCCCCGGCGATGAGGAAAAGGTGAAGCTGGCCAAGCTGGGCGGCACCGAATGGCAGCGCACCCGCGCCAAGGTGAAAAAAGCCACCGAGGAGATGGCCCAGGAGCTCATTGAGCTGTACGCCCGGCGCAGGCAGGCACAGGGATACGCCTTCCCGCCCGACGGCGACTGGCAGAATGATTTTGAGACCCGCTTTGAGTACGATGAGACCGACGACCAGCTCCACGCCACCGCCGAGATCAAGCAGGACATGGAAAAGCCCTACCCGATGGACCGCCTGCTCTGCGGCGACGTGGGCGTGGGCAAGACCGAAGTTGCCCTGCGCGCGGCCTTCAAGTGCGTGATGGGCGGCAAGCAGTGCGCCCTTCTGGCCCCCACCACCCTGCTGGCCTGGCAGCACTACAACACCCTGCTCTCCCGGATGGAGGCCTTCCCGGTGAAGATCGGGATGCTCTCCCGCTTCCGCACCGCGAAACAGCAAAAGGAGACCCTGCGGGGCCTGCAGTCCGGCAGTGTGGACATTGTGGTGGGCACCCACCGCCTGCTCTCCAAGGATGTGCGTTTCCACGACCTGGGCCTTGTCATCATCGATGAGGAGCAGCGGTTCGGCGTGAAGCACAAGGAGAAGCTGAAGGAAAACTTTATCGGCGTGGATATGCTGACCCTCTCGGCCACGCCCATCCCCCGCACCCTGAACATGGCCATGAGCGGCATCCGCGACCTGTCCACCATCGAGCAGCCGCCCATTGAGCGCCAGCCCGTGGAGACCTTTGTGCTGGAGTACAACGATGTCATCCTTGCCGAAGCCATGAAAAAGGAGCTGGCCCGGGGCGGTCAGGTGTACTACCTGCACAACCGGGTGGACAACATCGAGTCCACCGCCGCCCATGTCAGCCAGCTGGTGCCCGGTGCCCGGGTGGGCATTGCCCACGGCAAGATGACCGAGGAGGAGCTGAACCCGGTCTGGCAGCATCTGCTCAACGGCGAGATCGACATTCTGGTCTGCACCACCCTGATCGAAACGGGCATTGATGTGCGCAACTGCAACACCCTTATCATTGAGGATGCCGACCGGATGGGCCTTGCCCAGCTGTACCAGATCCGGGGCCGGGTGGGCCGCTCCGGCCGCAAGGCCTATGCCTACTTCACCTTCCGGCGGGACAAGACCCTGACCGACATCGCCCAGAAACGGCTTTCCGCCATCCGGGAGTTCACAGCCTTCGGCTCCGGCTTCCGCATCGCCATGCGCGATCTCCAGATCCGCGGCGCAGGCAGTCTGCTGGGCCACAGCCAGCACGGCCACATGGAGGCCGTGGGCTACGACCTCTATGTAAAAATGCTGGGGCAGGCCATCGCCCGGGCCAAGGGCGAGCCTGTGCAGCGCGACAAGAGCGAGTGCCTGATCGACCTGCGGGTGGATGCCTACATCCCCGAAACGTACATTGCCGACGGGCCGGGCCGCATTGAAGCCTACAAGCGGATCGCAGCCATCCAGACCCCCGAGGATGCCGCCGATGTGCTGGACGAGCTCATCGACCGCTACGGCGACCCGCCGCCCTCAGTCAGCGATCTGGTCAATGTCTCGCTGGCGCGGGTGCAGGCCACCGCTGTGGGCGTGTACGAGGTGACCCAGAAAAAGGACACCCTGGTGCTGCAGGTGGAGCAGCTGGACCTCCGGATGATCCAGGGCCTGCTGGTGGCCTTCAACGGCCGCGTTGTCACCGGGGCCGGCGCAAAGCCCTACCTCTCCGTCACCCTGCAAAAAGAGGAAAAGCCGCTGGAGCTGCTGCAGAGCATCCTCCGGGCGATGCAGGATATTTTGAAAGATTAACGGCCTCACCCTCTCAGTCAAAGCCAATAGGCTTTGCCAGCTCCCCCAAAGGGGGAGCCTCTGGCGGCTCCCCAAGACCTTGCGGGGAATTGCCAAAGCCTCTCCCCTTGGGAGAGGTGGCAGCGCGCTTGCGCTGACGAAGAGGGCGGGCGATCCGAACGACAGGAGCATAACAATGAAAAAGAAACTGATCGCACTTCTTGCCGCCGTGGCAATGGTATTTTCCCTTGCCGCCTGCGGCTCCACCCCGGATTCGGTGGGCACCATCGGCACGGTGGACATCACCTCGGGCCTGTATCTGCTGGCCCAGTACGACGCTTACCAGAAGGCCGCTGATCTGGCCACCTCGGAGCAGGATGCCACCGATGTGAAGGCCTTCCTGAAGCAGACCATCACCGTGGATGCCGACAGCGGCGAGACCGCCACTGTCAGCGACTATGTGAGCCAGAAAACCATGGAGAACCTTGAGACCTACGCCGCCATCGAGACCCGCTTTGAGGAGCTGGGCGGCCAGCTGACCGCAGAAGAGGAAGCACAGGCCGACAGCTACGCCTCCCAGCTGATGGAGCAGTACGGCGACACCTACAAGGCCAACGGCATCGGCCTGAACACCGTCCAGCGGTTTGAGCGCATCCTCATCAAGAGCACCGACCTGCTGGAGCTGGTCTACGGCGTGGACGGCGAGACCCCGGTGTCGGATGCCGACCTGACCAGCCATCTGGAGAACAACATGTATGAGCTGGCCTATTACACCATCCCGCTCTACAACACCAGCACCTATGCCTCTGCCGATGAGGACCAGACCAGCGAGATGTTGGATTTGGTACAGGATGCCGTGGATCAGACCAATGCCTACGCTGCTTCCTTGACCGGCCTGAGCGATTCCGATTTCAGCAGCGCCCTGCTGGGCTACTTCTCCAGCGTGGTCACCTCCGCCCTGCCGGAGGTCTACGCCGTGCTGGGCTCCACCTATTCCTCCGATTCCAATGCACCTTCTCTGGAGCTCATCGGGGACAGCACCGTGACCTCTGCCTTTACCGCAGAGGGTGCCGCCGACACCATCCGGGGCCTGTCCATCGGGCAGGCAGCGGCTGTGAAGTACAACAGCTACGCCCTGATGGCCGCCCTGCGGCTCGACCCCCTGAGCCTGAAGGCGCTGGACGACCTGCGCGGACAGGTGCTCAACGATATGAAGGGGGAGGAGCTCTCCGAGGCGCTGACCGCCTACGGCGCTTCTCTGGAGCACAACCTGAGCAGCTCCGCCATGAACAGGATGCCCGCTTCCAAGATCGTGAACAGCAGCACCAACTAAGTTTTTATTGATATGCAAAAAGGCTGTTGCCTAAACTCCTTCCGTCATCGCTGACGCGATGCCACCTCCCTCTGAGAGGGAGGCTTTCACAGTTCACCGTTACGCCAAGGCTCCCTTCGAGAGGGAGCTGGCACGGCGAAGCCGTGACTGAGGGAGTTACAGGGTAACAGCCTTCTATTTTTATTCTGTCGCTTTCTCAAACGCCGCTTCCAGCGCCTGGTTCACGGCACGCACAGCGGCGGGGTCGGGCTTGATGGCGGCGCGGTCGTAGGTAAACAGGCCGTTCACCTCGTCCTCCACATCGCTCACCTGGGTGTACACCAGGGCCGAAAGCCCCTTTTTCAGCTGAGGGAGCACCGTTTCCAATTGCAGCTTTTTCCAGCGGGCGGTCAGCTCGGCCCGGCTCTTTGCCGTGCCGTAGCCATACGCCCTGCGGGGCGGCTCATGGCCGGGCATGGGCCAGGCAATGCCGCCGTATTCGCTCAGGGCCACCACCCGGCTCCGGGGCCTGACCCGGAGCGGATAGAAATAGTTGTGCAGGGAATCCACATCTCCCCCGCCCTGATCGTACCAGCCGCTGGCCTCGTCCACAAGGCGGGTATCGTCCAGCCTGCGGACGGCCTCCACGGCCCCGGCGGCATCGAACTGCCCCCACCCCTCATTGAAGGGCACCCAGCAGCCCACGCAGGGGTGGCACTGCAGGGCCTTTACCGTAGCTTCCAGCTCCCGGGCATATTCTTCCCTGCCCGCTTCCGTTTCGCGGCCCAGCAGGCCCCAAAGGGGCCTTGCGTCGGGCAGGCGGCGGAGCAGCGGCTGAAACACGTTGGTCAGGTAGGTCACGAACCAGAGCTTGTAGGGCCCGCCGCCGTTCACCATGTCCTGCCAGACGATGAGGCCCAGCTTATCGCAGTGGTAATACCAGCGCTGCGGCTCGATCTTGGCGTGCTTGCGCAGAAGGTTGAAGCCCAGCTCTTTTATGGTCTGCAGTTCCCGCACCACTGCCCCATCGCTGGGCGGGGTGTACAGGCCCTCGGGCCAGTAGCCCTGATCCAGCAGGCCGTTGAGCAGGATGGGCTTGCCGTTCAGGCAGAAGCGCATGATCCCGTGGACATCCGGCGCACAGCTCCACTTGCGCAGGGCAAAGTAGCTGTGCACGGTGTCGCGCTGCTCCTCTTCTCCCTGCGTGGTGCCCACGGTCAGGTCGTACAAAAACGGGCTGTCCGGGCTCCACGGGAAGAAATGCTCCTCCGGGATGTGCAGGGTCACCGCACCGTCCCGGTCGGCCTCGTCGCTGCCCCAGTCCTCGGCAACGGTCACGCCCCCGGCACGCACCACGGCCCACAGGTTCGCCGCCCCGCCGGGCAGGGAAGTATGGGCTTTCACGGTCACGGTGCGGGCATCATAGTCCGGGGTGACGGTCAGCTCCGTGATGTAATTCTCCGGCACCCGCTCCAGCCAGACGGTCTGCCAGATGCCGCTCTGGGCCGGGTAGAACATCCCGCCGGGCCGGAGGGTCTGCTTGCCCCGGGCCTGCACGCCGGTGCCGGTGGGGTCCTGCACGGCTACCCAGAGCCGGTCATGGCCGGCAGGATTCAGCGCATCGGTGATATCCAGCGCAAAGGGCCAGTAGCCGCCCCGGTGGCCCCCCACCAGATGGCCGTTGACCTGCACGGCGCAGGCATAGTCCACGGCCCCGAAGTGGAGAAGCACCCGCCCGCCGGTGCCCGCCGGGGGCACAAAGCTCCGGTGGTAGTGGAGCCACGCCCCGGGCTGCAGGGTGCGCCCCACGCCGGAGGCTTTCGTCTCCGGGGAGTAGGGCACCAGAATGTCGCCGTCCCACCTTGCGGGCAGCCCGGCAGAGCTGGTGATGGCGTACTGCCACAGGCCGTTCAGGTTCTCGTAGCTGTCCCGCCGCAGGGCCGGGCGGGGGTATTCGGGCAGAGGATGATGCTGCATACTGTCACCGCCTTTTCTGCTCCCATTGTAGCACAGGCCAACCGCCTTGTATAGGCGCAAAAAGCCCCCGCCGCCGGGGTTCCGGGGCAGGGGCCGTGATGCAGCGCTTATGCCAGTTTTGCTTCCAGCCGGGTGCGGATGGCCTGGATGAATTCCTCGCTGTTCACCTGGGTGGGGGTGATGCCCTCCGCCAGACCGCAGAGGTCTTTGGTCATAATGCCGTCATTGAGGGTCTGCAGGCTGGCGGCCTCCAGCGCCTCGCCAAACCGGACCAGCGCGGGCAGGCTGTCCAGCTCGCCGCGCTTTTTCAGGGCACCGCTCCAGGCAAAGATGGTGGCCATGGGGTTGGTGGAGGTGGCCTCGCCCTTGAGGTACTTGTAGTAGTGGCGGGTCACGGTGCCGTGGGCGGCCTCGTACTCATAGTTGCCGTCCGGGCTGACCAGAACGCTGGTCATCATGGCCAGCGAGCCAAAGGCGGTGGAGACCATATCACTCATCACGTCGCCGTCGTAGTTCTTGCAGGCCCAGACAAATCCGCCCTCACTGCGGATGACACGGGCCACGATGTCATCGATCAGGCTGTAGAAATAGGTGATGCCTGCGGCCTCGAACTTTTCCCGGTACTCGGCATCGTACACCTCCTGGAAGATGTCCTTGAAGGTGTGGTCATACTTCTTGGAAATGGTGTCCTTGGCACCGAACCAGAGATCCTGTTTGCTTTCCAGTGCGTAGTTGAAGCAGCTGCGGGCAAAGCTGTAGATGGAGGTGTCCTTGTTGTACTGACCCTGCAGGACACCGGCACACTCAAAGTTGTAGACCGTGGCGGCCTGCCGGGAGCCGTCGTCGCCGGTGTAGATCAGCTCCGCCCTGCCGGGGCCGGGGATGCGGAACTCGGTGCACTTGTACACGTCGCCGTAGGCGTGGCGGGCAATGGTGATGGGCTTTGTCCAGTTCTTGACCACCGGTTTGATGCTGTCGATCATGATCGGCGCACGGAACACGGTGCCGTCCAGCACGGCGCGGATGGTGCCGTTGGGGCTCTTCCACATCTGGTGCAGGTGGTATTCCTCCACGCGCTGGGCGTTGGGGGTGATGGTGGCGCACTTGACCGCCACGCCATACTTCTTGTTGGCAAGGGCGGCATCCATGGTCACCTGATCCTGGGTGGCATCCCGGTTGGGCAGGCCCAGATCGTAGTACTCGGTCTTCAGATCCACAAAGGGCAGGATCAGCTCCTCCTTGATGATCTTCCAGAGCACACGGGTCATCTCGTCGCCATCCATCTCCACCAGCGGTGTGGTCATCTTGATCTTTTCCATAACAGTTTCCCTTTCCTCTGTTTCAAAAAATACTGTAACCCCCGGCGGCACTGCCAGATGCTCTGCCGGGAGGTTCGGCTTTATTGATACGCGGCCGCCAGCTTTTCCAGCGCGGGCAGGCTGCGCTTTACCTTTTCGGTGTCGATGCAGTAGGCAAGGCGGACATAGCCCGTTACGCCAAAGGTATCGCTGGGCACCAGCAGCAGGTCAAATTCCCGGGCCCTGCGGCAGAAGGCGTTGGCATCCTCCTCCAGCGCCTTGGGGAAGAGATAGAAGGTGCCGCCGGGCCGCTCGACCTCAAAGCCCAGCGCTTTCAGCTTGTTGTAAAGCAGATCCATATTGGTCTCGTAGACGCTCAGGTCGCTGGTCACATCCAGGCAGCGGCTCACAGCGCGCTGGATGATGCTGGGCGGGCAGTTGTGGCCGGTAAAGCGGGAGATCTGGGCCATCATATCCACCAGCACCTCCTCGCCCTCGCAGCCGGGGCGCACGGCCACGTAGCCCAGGCGCTCACCGGGCAGGCTCAGGCTCTTGGAGAAGGAGAAGCAGGTCAGGGTGTGGGGGTAGAACGCCGCCGGGTAGGGCACAGCCCTGCCATCAAAGGCGATATCCCGGTAGGGCTCATCGCTGACAAGGAAGATGTTGTGGCCGTAGGCCCGGCTCTTCTCGGTCAGGATCTCCGCCAGCCGGGTCAGGGTGTCGGCAGAGTAGACCACACCGGTGGGGTTATTGGGGGTGTTGATGAGGACGCAGGTGACCTTTTCGGTCAGCATCTGCTCAAAGGCCTCCAGATTGGGCTGGAAAGCCGGGGCCTGGGGCGGCACCACCCTGAGATGGGCACCGGTGCCCTCCACATAGGGGCCGTACTCCGGGAAGTAGGGGGCAAAGGTCAGCACCTCATCCCCGGGCCGGGTCACGGCGCGCACAGCGTGGGCAATGGCACCCGCCGCGCCCGTGGTGGGAAAGATATCCTTCTGCGCATAGGGCAGGCCGAAGATCCTGTTCAGGTGGGCCGCCACGGCGGTGCGGAACTCCGGGTCGCCCTGGCTGGGGCAGTAGCCATGCAGGGCCACCGGGTCCTCCTGTGTCAGCAGCTCCTGCATGGCGGCGGTGAACCGCTCCGGGCAGGGCACGCTGGGGTTGCCCAGCGAGTAATCAAACACGTTCTCGTAGCCGATCTGGGCCGCGCGCTGCTTGCCGTACATAAAGGTCTCGCGGATGACGCTCTTGTGGGCCAGCATCCCGCGGTAAGTCTCGTTCAGCATAAGTTCCTTCCCCTCTGAAACACAAATTTATTTTTCGTGGGCAGCAGACGCATAGCTCTGCTCTACTTTCACCACACAGCTGTATTTCGGGTCCTGCTCATGGACGAACTGGCACATGGCGGCCAGCATCTCGTCCTTGTTCCCGGTATAGCCCGCCGGGAACTCCAGATCGAACAGGACATTCGTATGGGTATCACCCGGCACGATGCGCAGGTCGTGGATCGAAAGGCAGGGGTCGAGCTGGCGGGCCTTTTCCATCAGGCGGGTACGCAGCACGCCCACCGCCGCATCGGTGGTGACGATGGGGTCATAGTGGATGGTCACCTGCAGGCCGTCCCGCTTTATAAAATCGTTCTCAATGTTGTCGATGACATCGTGGGCCTTGAGCGGGTCGGTCTCTGCCGGGAACTCGATGTGGAGGGAGGCGAACTGATGTCCCGGGCCGTAATCGTGCACCATGAGGTCGTGCATCCCCAGCACGCCGGGGTAGCCCATGACCGTCTGCTCAATGTGCTCCACCAGCTCCGGGCTGGGGCTCTCGCCCAGCAGGGGGCTCAGGGTGTCCATGACCAGCCCCCAGCCCGACCAGAGGATGAAGGCTGCCACGGCCACGCCCATAATACCGTCCAGCCGCGCCCAGCCCGTCAGGCTGCAGACCACGGTGGAGATCAGCACCGCGCCGGTGGTCAGCACGTCATTGCGGCTGTCGGCGGCGGTGGCCATCAGGGTCTCGGAGCCGATGGTGCGGCCGATGGTGCGATTGAAGCCGCTCATCCAGAGCTTGACGAGGATGGATGCGGCCAGCACGCCCACGCTCAGCCAGCTGAACGCCACGGGGGTGGGGTGGAACACCTTGACCACCGATTCCTTGAGCAGGGAAAAGCCGATGCCCAGGATGGTCACGCTGACCACCAGACCGGCCAGATATTCATAGCGGGCGTGGCCGTAGGGATGCTCGGCATCCGGGGCCTTGGCGGCCAGCCGGAAGCCGATGAGGCTGACCACGTTGGACGAAGCGTCCGAGAGGTTGTTCAAAGCATCCGCCATAATGGCAATGGAGCCGAACAGGGTGCCTGCCAGCAGCTTGCCCAGGCAGAGCAGCAGGTTGCAGGCCATACCCACACCGCTGGCAAGGTTGCCGTAGGCCGTGCGGGTAGCGGGGTCCTGGGGATCATTGGGATGCCGGATGAACCGGCGGATCAGAAATTGCGTCATATCTATCTTTCATCTCCAGAGGTGCGTTCAAAAAATACGACTTAGGTATAGTATAGCACCCAGCTTTACCGTTGTGAAGCGTTCACCCATGAAACTGCGGCTTGTCAGGCGGCAGTTTTGTGAATTTGCTTCTTGTTGCAATCAAAAAAGAGCTGCCGCGCGCCCCTTTGCCAACACTTTGGTTGGCAGAGAGCGCCGCAGCAGCCCCTTTTACGGTTCCGTCAGGGGAACTCAGACATTCTTGGCAGAGGGCTTGCTCAGATCCACACCGCGGATGATCTTGCGCACGGGCAGGATGCTCTTGGCGTTCATGGACAGCTCGTCCACGCCCATCCGCAGGAAGGTCTCGGTGAGAGCGGTATCCGCGCCCAGCTCACCGCAGATGCCCACCCAGATGCCGTGGCGGTGGCCCGCCTCAATGGTCATCCGGATGGCCTTCAGCACAGCGGGGTGATGGGGATCAAAGAAAGGCTCCAGCTTGGCGTTCTGGCGGTCCAGCGCGCAGGTGTACTGGGTCAGGTCGTTGGTGCCGATGGAGAAGAAATCGCACTCCTGAGCCAGATCGTCCGCCACCAGAACTGCGGCGGGGGTCTCGATCATGGTGCCCACCTCGATCTTGTCGCTGAACTTCTTGCCCTCGGCGGTCAGCTCTGCCTTGCACTCCTCCAGCACGGCCTTGGCATCCTGCAGCTCCCGCAGACTGGTGATCATGGGGAACATAATGCTCATGTTGCCGTAGGCAGAAGCGCGCAGCAGGGCCCGCAGCTGGGTCTTGAAGAAATCCTTGCGGGTCAGGCAGATGCGGATGGCGCGGTAGCCCAGCGCGGGGTTGTCCTCGTGGTCGAGCTTCATGTAGTCCACGGTCTTGTCCGCGCCGATATCACAGGTGCGCACGACCACCTTTTTGGGAGCCAGGCTCTCCAGCACCTGCTTGTAGGCCTCGAACTGGTATTCCTCGGTGGGGTAATCCGTGCAGTTCAGGTAGACGAATTCGGTGCGGAACAGGCCCACGCCGCCCGCATCGTTCTGCTGGACCGCGCCCACATCGCTCATGCCGCCGATGTTGGCAAAAACCTGCACGGTCTTGCCGTCCAGCGTGGTGTTGGGCTTGCCCTTGAGCTCGGCCAGCAGGGCCAGCTTCTTCTGGTCCTCCTGCTGGCGCTTTTTCAGGCTCTCCAGCAGATCGGGGGTGGGGTCCACATACACGCAGGCATTGTAGCCGTCCACCACAGCCATCTTGCCGTCCCAATCTTCCTGGATCTCCTTGCACTGGATCAGGGCGGGGATGTTCATGCTGCGGGCCAGAATGGCGGTGTGGCTGTTGGAGCTGCCCTCCCGGGTGATGAAGCCCAGCAGCAGGCTCTTGTCCATCCGCACCGTCTCCGAGGGTGCCAGATCCTCTGCTACCAGAATGCTGGGCTCCGTGCCCTGCAGGGTGGCATTGTCCACACCCTGCAGGATGTCCAGCATGGCCTGGGCAATGTCGATGACATCGGCGCTGCGGGCCTGTAAATAGGGGTCGTCCATGGCGGCAAACACGGCGGCCTGGTTGTCGCCCGCTTTCTTGACGGCATACTCCGCACACATGTGCTGGCCGTTGATGATCTCCTTGATGGCATCCACAAAGTCATCGTCATCCAGCATCATGGCATGGATGTTGAACACCTCGGCAATGTCCTCGCCTGCCTCGGCCAGTGCCTTTTCATACAGGGCAGTCTGCTGGTCAATGGCCTTGGCCCGGGCCTCTTCAAAGCGGGCTTCCTCTGCCGCCGTGTCCGCGACCTGTGCGGTGGAGATCACGGTATCTTTTTTCTTGTAAATTTTCAGCTTGCCGATGGCAATGCCGTTCAGGATGCTTTTACCGGTTCCTACCTGCATCGTTCTCTCTCCTTTGTTGAGAATTTAGTGCGAAAAAGCCCCCGCAGGGTCTCCCGCAAGGGCTTTTGTCCGCAGATTCAAAGATCAGACGTTCTCGGTCAGGAACTTCTGAATGGCCTCGGCAGCAGCGGCCTCATCGTCGCCCTCCACCTTCACGGTCACGGTGTCGCCCTGCTTGACACCCATGCCCATCAGAGCCATCAGTTTGCGCAGGTCGCAGCTCTTGCCGTCCTTTTCCAGGGTAGCGGTGCTGGCAAAGCCCTTGGCCACCTTCACGAGCAGACCGGCCGGACGAGCGTGGATGCCGCATGCATCCTTAACAGTATACTGGAATTCCTTCATAATCATTTTCTCCTTACTTCATCCCGTTTCAGATCCGGACGGTCCTGCCACTCCGGACGCAGCCGATTTTGCTGCGGGATGCTACTATTATTATAAACCCGCTTCGTTATTTTTTCATCATTCCATATTGCTGATTTTTAGCCAGAAATTTTGGTGCTATTGAACAGAAGTTTTGCCCCCATTTTTCCACCGGATTCATTCGACAGGATACCCCTCGGCATCCAGGGGCAGGTCGGTGTACTGCGCCTCCTCGGGCACCACGGAGTCCGGCTCCCCGCTGGTCTGCTGGCTCTGCCCGGCCGCGCCCAGCTCCTCATCATGGCGCTCTCCCCAGTCGCCGCTGTAATCCTCACCGGACACCTGCTGGGCATCCTGCTGCTCGGCCTGCGCCATTGCGGTCTGGGCATCCTTCAGGCCGATCACCGTGCCCGACGGCTTTTCCAGCAGGTAGGCCCCCACAGCCTTTTTGCGGTAGACCAGCAGCACGCCGTAGCGGCTGGTCTCTCCGCTGCTGGCCGCCGGGATCAGGGCGGTCCACTTTTCCACGGTTTTCCCTTTGTAGCGGGTAAGATCCATTCCGCTTTGCTGTACCACCCCGTTGAAGGCCGAAAAGCTGTCGTCCCACTTGCGGGGGATCTTGACCTTATCCGCCGTGATGGACGTGCCGTCCACATCCAGCCCATAGCCCGTGAACCAGGTCTGGATGTCCTGCGCACTCTCGATCCGGTTCACCCCGGCCGCTGCCGCCACCGTGCGGGTGCTGATGTACCGCCCCAGAAAGGCGCTGAAGATCACCAGCGCACAGCAGAGCGCACCGGCCCCCACCTTTTTCAAGCTCGTCTTGTTCAGCGTTACCACAAACATGCCGTTCCCTCCCACCCGTTTTGTTCTGAAAAGAATATATGGGGCGGGCAGAGGAATTATAACCGCGCTGCGGCAGATCCACTTTCCTGCGCAGAAGTCATTTGAAAAAATTATTTCTTCTGTTAAAAAGTCGCTCGAAAAAGTTTCAGTTATCGCAAAAAAGTCCCTTGAAAAAGTTATCTTTTTCTTTTATAATAGATGCAGGATCATTTATTTTCGGGAGAGTGAAACGGCATGTTAAGGCGAAAGATCACAGACCAGCTGCTTGCATGGAAAAACACACCCGGCCGGAAGCCGCTTATCATCAAGGGCTGCCGTCAGTGCGGCAAGACCTTTTCTGTATTGGAATTTGCCAGAAAGAATTACAAACACACAGTGTACCTCAACTTCTTCGAGAATCCGGATTATGCTTCTGTCTTTTCCGGTTCTTTGGAGATCGACAACATCGTGATGATGCTCTCTGCCCTTCTTGGCAAGGATGCTGTTTTTGAGCCGGGCCAGACGATCCTGATCCTGGACGAGATCCAGGATTGCCCGGAAGCCCGGACGGCCCTGAAATTTTTCCGCATCGACGGCCGCTATGACGTGATCGGCACCGGCTCCCTGTTGGGCGTAAAGGGCTACGGCAAGGAGCCGAGATCCGTTCCTGTCGGATCGGAGACGGTTCTTGAAATGTACCCACTGGATTTTGAAGAATTCTTATGGGCCAATGACATCACCGAACCTGTCATTGCGCTGCTGCAAAGGTCTCTGGACTCCGGTTCCCCTGTGCCGGAAGCGCTGCACAACCGGATGCGGCAGCTTTTGCTCCAATATACCGTTGTGGGAGGAATGCCGGATGCTGTCCAGACCTTTGTGACCAGCAGGCAGATGGATGAGGTCCTGCGTATCCAGCGGGACATCGTTCGTTCCTATGAGGACGACATGGTAAAGTACGCGGAGAAAAAGGATAAGTCCCGCATCAAGGAGTGTTTCCAGTCCATTCCCCGCCAGCTTGCCAAGGAAAACAAAAAATTTCAGTATTCCGTTGTAAAAAAAGGCTCCACCTCCGCAAAATATGCCGGAAGCCTGCAGTGGATCGAGGATGCTGGCATCATCACACGGTGCCACAATCTGTCCATTACCGAGCTGCCTCTGGATGGGAATGCGGAAGAGGATACCTTTAAGGTCTATATGTGCGACACCGGCCTGTTCGTCAGCATGCTGGAGGACGGAACGCAGTTTGACATCCTGCAAGGCGACCTCTATGGCTACAAAGGCGCTATCTTTGAAAACCTGATCGCCGATATCTTCACCAAGATGGGGCGCAAGCTCTACTATTTCCACAAGGATTCCGGCCTCGAGGTGGATTTTGTGATCCGTTATCAGGGGGAATGCACCCTTGTAGAGGTAAAGGCCCGCTCCGGAAATGTCAAAAGCACAAAGACGATCCTCAACCACCCTGAAAAATATCATGTATCCCATGCGATCAAGCTCGGGGACTATAATATCGGGAAAAACGGGCCGCTCCTGACCCTTCCCCTCTATATGGCCTTTCTGCTGCGCAGCTGCTGACCTGTACAGCACCAAAAGAGCCCCCGCCGGAATAGACCGGCAGGGGCTTTTTCTCATAGCGATACGTTCAGGATCACTCGATCAGGCCGTTCAGCAGGGCCAGGCACTTGCGGCTGTGCAGCTTGCGGATGGCCTTGGCCTCGATCTGGCGGACACGCTCACGGGTGACACCGAAGTCGCGGCCCACCTCCTCCAGCGTGCGGGGGCGGCCATCGTCCAGACCAAAGCGCAGGCGGATGACCTTTTCCTCACGGGGGGTCAGGCTCTTGAGGGCCTGATTGATCTGCTGGGCCACCATGGCGCGGTCCGCTGCCTTGCCGGGAGCCTCGGCGTTCTCGTCGGCCACGAAATCGCCCAAGGAGGAATCTTCTTCCTCGCCCACGGGGCTTTCCAGGCTGGCGGGTTCCTGCGCCATGCGCTGGATCTCGCGCACGCGCTCCACACTCATATCCATGGCCTTTGCCAGCTCCTCGGGGGTGGGCTCGTGGCCGTTCTGGTAGACCAGCTGATTGGTGGCCTGACGCATCCGGTTGATGGTCTCGACCATGTGCACCGGGATGCGGATGGTGCGGGCCTGATCCGCAATGGCGCGGGTGATGGCCTGACGGATCCACCAGGTGGCGTAGGTGGAGAAGCGGAAGCCACGGTCACAGTCAAACTTCTCGGCGGCCTTGATCAGGCCGATGTTGCCCTCCTGGATCAGGTCCAGGAACGCCAGATTATGGCCGACATGCTTCTTGGCGATGGAGACCACCAGACGCAGGTTGGCCTCGCTCAGGCTGCGGCGGGCGTTCAGGCCGTCACGGCGGATCTTGAGCAGCTCCTGGCGGCGCTCCTCCGTCAGGGGGCCGTTCTCAACAGCCTCCATGGCTTCTTCTTCGGCAGCCTTTTCCTCGTCGTCCTCGTTGGACTTGGTGTTGCCGTCCTCGTCCAGATCCTCGGTATAGCTCCGGCTGTTCTCATCCTCCTCGAACGAGAAGCGGGCGCTGTTCTTTTTGATGTACTCAGGCGCGCCGTACTTCTGGCGGTCGGCCTGAAGGATGTGGGCAGCCTCGGCACCGGCGTGGATGCGCTTGCTCAGGTCCACTTCCTGCTCCGCGCTCAGCAGCGGGATCTGGCCGATCTGCTTGAGGTAGTTCTTCACAGGGTCATCCAGCAGCTCATCCATGGCAGCCTTCAGGTCTGCGGGGTTCTCCTCTGCCGGGTCGTCCTCATTTTCATCGCCCAGGCCCAGCTCATCGCTGTTTGCCTCGGCACTTTCCACCTCTGCCATGATGCCTTCCACATCCAGGCTGGTGTCACCGTCGGCCTCGTCATCCAGAATTTTGATGCCGCGCTCCTCCAGAAGCGTGTAAAGCGTTTCCACATCCATCCGGCACTGGGAAGCCAGTGTCTTGGCCTCGCCCGCCGTCAGGGTGCCTTCGCCCTTCGTCAACAGTTCCTTCAAAGTCATGCCCATTTCGCTCTCTCCTTTTCACCGCGGCGCTGGCTGCGCCGTAAGTGATATCGTATCATAAGTTTTGCCGCTGCGGGATGGTTCAAATCACCAGGCCGCCGTTCACACCGAACACCTGCCCGGTGATGTAACCGGCGCTTTCGCCTGCCAGGAACACCAGCAGCTGCGCCACCTCGTCCGCGCTGCCCAGGCGGCCCACGGGGGTCTCCTCGGCCAGCGCAGCCTTATCCTCTGCCGTAAAGGCAGCCATCATATCGGTGTCGATAACACCCGGAGCCACGCAGTTCACGGTGATGCCGCTGGGCCCCTCCTCTTTGGCAAGGGCCTTGGTCAGGCCGATCAGGCCCGCCTTGGCAGCGGAGTAATGCACCTCGCAGCTGCCGCCGGTCTGGCCCCACATGCTGCTCACGGTCAGGATGCGGCCCGCCTTGCGGCGGATCATGCCCGGCAGGGCCAACTGGCACAGGTGGAACGCGCCGCTCAGGTTCACGTCCAGCATGTGCTGCCACTCCTCCGGGGTGATATCGGTGAACAGCTTCTGCTGGGCAATGCCCGCGTTGCTCACCAGCACATCCACATGGCCCACGGCCTGCTCCACGGTGTGGAACGCCACCTCACAGCTGGCGCGGGAGGCCACGTCGCACTGGACCGCCAGCAGGCCCGGCAGCGCCTTTTCCAGCGCCGCCGCCGCCTCGGCGTGGGTGTGGTAGAGCACCGCCACCCGGTAGCCCGCCTGCCAGAAGGCGCGGGCCGCCGCGGCTCCGATGCCCCGGTCGCCGCCCGAGATC
Source organism: Faecalibacterium sp. Marseille-Q4137 (assembly GCF_017377535.1). Taxonomy (NCBI): domain Bacteria; kingdom Bacillati; phylum Bacillota; class Clostridia; order Eubacteriales; family Oscillospiraceae; genus Faecalibacterium; species Faecalibacterium sp. Marseille-Q4137. The sequence goes on along the minus strand of NZ_JAFREK010000020.1, from coordinate 13,328 downwards.
AGCACGCAGCGCCCATTGGCCGCAGGGGCTGCCGGTTCCGGTACAGCCTCCACCGGTGGTTCCGTTTCCGCAGCCGGTTCTGTTTCCGCGGCCGGTTCCGGCGCAGCTTCCTGCACCGGCTCCTGTTCCGGCGCAGGGGCCCGGGATGCCTCGTCCTCATCGCTCAGGTCAAAGGTCAATTCAAATTCATCATCGTACAAGAGTCAGCCCTCCTGCCGTTTGTTCTCTGCCTGCAAAAAATCCCGCAGGCAGGAAGGTCCCGCCCTCCACCGCACCCATGGGCTGCGCTCTGCTCCTCTTTCCGGTCAAGGCCGGTCCTGCGGCGAGCCCGCTGGTCTGTGCGAGTGGTTTCGACAAGATACCATTAAATAATATAACACAATTCGACGAAAAAAGAAAGTGGGAACCGCCGTCTTTTCACGCAGTTCCCACTTTTTTTCACGTTCTCAGGGGGTCACGGGCGGTTTCCAGCGGGGCTTTGCGGCCCGCTGCTCCCGCAGCCGGAGGAAAAACGCCTGCAGCAGCGCCTGCGCCTCCTCCGCCCGCAGACCGCGTTCCACCACCGGATGGTGGTTGAAGGGCAGGGCGAACAGGTCGGTCACGCTGCCGCAGCATCCGGCCTTGGTATCCGCCGCGCCGTACACCACCCGCCTGATCCGGCTGTTGATGATGCCGCCGCTGCACATGGGGCAGGGCTCCAGCGTAACGAACAGCTCACACTGCCACAGCCGCCAGCCGCCCAGCTTTTTGCAGGCCGCGTCAATGGCCAGCAGCTCGGCGTGGTGGAGGGCGTTTTTCTCGGTCTCGCGGGTGTTGTGGGCAGCAGCGATGATCTCGCCGTTCCGGGCCACCACCGCGCCCACGGGCACTTCGCCCAGCGCGGCGGCCCGTGCGGCCTCCTCCAGCGCCGCGCCCATCAGCTCATAGTCGGTCATCCCAATCCCCTTTCTGCCAGCGCCCGGGCCAGCACCAGCCCATTGTTCAGGATATGCAGCACCACCCCGGGTGCAGGACTGTCGGTCTGCTCTGCGGCCCATCCGAAAATGAGCCCCATGCCCAGCGCGTAGCACTTTTCGGTCAGCGTTCCGTGCAGGGCCGCAAAGAGCACAGCCTGGCAGAGGTTTGCCGGGTGCTCCCCCAGCGGCCGCAGCAGGCGCAGCAGCGCCCCCCGGAACACCAGCTCCTCGGCCAGCGGCAGCACCAGCAGGCTGCGCAGCGTACCGGGCACGCCCTGCGGCAGCTCTGCCGCCCCGCCGGGGACCAGCACACACCAGACCGCCGCCAGCCCGGCCCAGGCCAGTGCCGCGATGCCTGCCGCCCGCAGGCGGCGGTTCCGCTCTGACATCTTCTCCGTCCCCTCTCCGTTTGGGGCCGCGCTGTCCCGCTGCTTCGGGCGCACAGCGCACCGCCCCGCAATGCCTGATGCCCATTGTATCATGTTCCGGCCCGTTTGTGCAAGAAAACGGAGCGGAATTGCGAAAATACGAAGAAATATTGATTCAAACAATTGACATTTCCCGTCGTCTCTGGTATATTCCTATACGACTTTTTGATTGATTTGGTCGGGTTATCCGTTCTTGGCCCCGTTGGAGGTATTACTATGATCCGCATTCTTACCGATTCCGCATCCGACATCCTGCCCGCTGAAGCCGAGCAGCTGGGTGTGACCGTCATCCCCCTGAACGTCACCCTGGAGGACGGCACCGTGCTCCGGGACGGTGTGGACATGACCCCCACCGTGTATTACGGCGTGATGGCCCGCTGCCACAAGCTGCCCACCACCAGCCAGCCCAGCCCCGAGCTGTTCCAGCGCTTCTTCCTTGAGGCGGCTGCCGCCGGGGACGAGGTGGTGGGCATCTTCCTCTCCCATGAGCTGTCCGGCACCTGCCAGTGCGCCCGGCTGGCCGCAGACATGGCCAATGTGGACAATGTCCTCTTTGTGGATTCCGAGAGCGTCTGCCTGGGCGAGAGCCTGCTGGTGCGGCTGGCTGTTCAGCTGCGGGATGCCGGGAAGACTGCCGGGCAGATCGCCGCCACCCTTGAGCACGCCAAGGAGCATCTGCATCTGGTGGCTGTCATCGACGACCTGAAGTATCTGCGCAAGGGCGGCCGCCTGCCCGCCGCCGTGGCCGTGGCCGGTGGGATGCTGGGCATCAAGCCCCTCATCACCATCAAGGAGGGCAAGGTCGTTATGGCGGGCAAGGCCCGGGGCCTGCCCGGCGCTTACGTTGCCCTGTTCAAGAAGATCGAGGAGCTGGGCGGCATCAGCACCTACGTCGACGCGCTGGCCGGCTACACCCTCGCCCCCCGCGAGGTGCAGCCCATCCAGACCTACCTGCAGGAGAATCTGGGCCGGAGCGAGGCCCTTGTGCGCCAGATCGGCTGCGTCATCGGCACCCACGCCGGCCCCGGCGCGTTCGGCCTGGCCTTCCTCGATGAAGGCTTCACCTTCTGATCTTACCCAATCAAAAAGAGGAACTGCTTTCCCGGCAGTTCCTCTTTTTTGTTGGTCATTCGTGTCCGATCTTCGACCAGTCAATTTCTTCGGCATCCACAAAGCCGCTGTCCTTCGCTTCCTCCAGCTGCTTTGCTTCCTCTGTGGTCAGCTTGGTGAAATCCGGATCCCATGCCAGTACCAGCTTTTTGATCAGCTCGTAGGCAAGGTTCTTGTCCGGGTCCGGCAGCATATCGATCATATGTGCTGCATTCATTGCAATTTCAGACATCCTGCCACCTCCTTATTTATAGATATCGCCACGATTCCCGATATCCAGCACCAACAGAATTTCCAGCGCGTTTTCCTCACCGTACCGGTAAAGCACGCGCCAGCTTCCGACCCGAAGCCGCATCGTTCCATCCTTCAGTCCCTGCATCACCTTGATATCACCTGCCGGCGGTTTCAGGGTCAGCCCCTCAATGCCTGCAACGATGCGAAGCACGGACTTTTTGTCCAGCTTGTTCAGGAACTTCATGGCGTTCTTCGAGTAGCGGATCTTCATAACATCATCCTCAGTGCTCGTTTTCTTGCGGGTTTCTGGCCCTATTATAGTCCATTCTCCTGCAAACGTCAATTGTTTTTTGCCGAAGATCCGTTCATTACAGCACCGCGTCCGAGACGATCTTGCCCAGCAGGAGCACCAGCACCACAAGCATCATGGGGCGGATGAATTTTGCGCCGTTCTTGAGGGCGAAGTGGGAGCCCAGCAGGTTGCCCACAATGCCGCTGATGGCACAGGGGATGCCGATGGAGAACACCACCAGCCCGCTGGAAAGATACGTTACAAGGCTGGCGTAGTTGCTGGCAAGGTTGAGCACCTTGGCGTTGCCGCCCGCCGTGCGCAGATCAAAGCCCATCAGGGTGGTAAAGGCAATGATGGCAAAGGTGCCGGTGCCCGGGCCAAAGATGCCGTCGTACAGGCCGATGCCCAGCCCGATGGCAAGGGCCAGCACCGCCTTTTTGGCGTTCAGGGTGCCGTCGTCCCGGTTCTCGTCGGGCAGGTCCCGCCGCCAGAGGATGAGCACCGCCGCCACCGGCAGGATGATGAGCATCATGGTGCGCAGCACCTGATCGCTGAGCAGGAGCACGATGTGGGAGCCCAGCGCGCTGCCTGCAAAGCTGCCCACAGCCGCCAGCAGGCCGACCCGGATGTTCATGGCACCCTTCTGGAAGAACTGCGCCGTGGCAAAGGTGGTGCCGCAGGCCGCGCTGAATTTATTGGTGCCGTAGGTGTAATGCACCGGCAGGCCCGCAAACAGGTAGGCGGGCAGGCTGATCAGACCGCCGCCCCCCGCCGCCGAGTCCACAAAACCCGCAAACCCGGTCATCAGCATCAGAAACAGCAGCATTGGCAATGATAATGTAATTTCCATTCGTTCTACTTTCCCACTCTTTCGTTTACTTCAGATACAGCTTTCCCTCGCAGGCCAGGATCTGATCCAGGATCATCCGGGACACCCGGGCACCATAGACCATTGCGGGGTGGTCGTTGTACTCGATGATGTCATGGAACTCCTTGTTCATCAAAACGATCACATACTCGCCGTAGGGGGTGTGGATGATGCCGCCGTCATTGCGGCAGGCGTTCATGCTGCCGCTCTTGCTGGCCACCCAGATAAGCTCCGGCTCGCCGGTCTCCTCGCAGTCCAGATAGAACTGGGGGAAATCGTGGGTCAGCATGGTGTTGTAGTGCTGCTGGCGGAAGATGCCCAGCATGGCAGCACTGGCTTCCCTGCTGACCAGCGTGCCCTTTGCCACCTGCGCAAACAGGGCGGCGTAGTCCCGGGGCGTGGTGGTGCCCAGCTTGTCGTAGCGGTCAAAGTGGAGGGGATTGTGCAGGACGGTGTGCCCAAAGCCCAATTCCCGGATGCAGGCATTGATGGTGTCCAGCCCCAGGTAATCGATGATCATATTGGTGGCGATGTTGTCCGAGCAGATGATCATCATGGTGGCGGTGTCCTTCACCTTGAGCTTTGCCCCCACGCCCAGGGCCCGGAGCATCCCGGAGCCGTCCACGAACTGGCTGGCTTCGTAGGTGATCTCCTCTTCCAGGTCAGCCCTGCCCCGGCTGGCCTGCAGATACAGCACCGCCAGAATGAATGCCTTGATGGTGGAGGCCGTCTCAAATTCCTCGTCGGCACCGATCTCCACCGTGCTGCCGCGCAGGTCATCCACAAAAACGCTCATCCTGCCCTGATAGGAATAGAGCTCTGCGGCAATGCGCTTTTCCAATGTCATATTCTGATCCATCTGGAATCCCTCAACTTTTCTATACTTTCCGTTATACTTTATCCTTACCGTTAAGACATTATTTTTGTTGATTCTGTTGTTTTTGTTGCATGTGTTCTCTCAACTACAACAAAATCAACAAATTCAACAAATTCTGAGATACCAACGGTGATTACAGGTTGTTTTCAAAGAAACGCTGTGCGTTGCGGAAGAAGATGGCTTCCACCTCATCCTCGGTGAAGCCCTCTTTCCGCAGGGCATCGGCCAGCAGAGGCATTTTGGAGCAGTCGCTCAGTTCCAGCTTGCCGCCGATGCCGTCAAAGTCACTGCCCAGACCGATGATCTCAATGCCGCCCACCTGCTTGAAATGGGCGGCGTGTTTGGCCATCAGGGCCGTGGTGCTGCGGCACAGGTCGGGGCTGGGCTGGTCATCCAGAAAGCCCGCGCAGTAGTTCAGGCCCACCAGACCGCCTTTTTCCGCCATGACCCGGATCATCTCATCGGTCAGGTTGCGGCAGTGGGGGGCCAGGGCGCGGCAGTTGGAGTGGCTGGCCGCAAAGGGGCGGGTGCTGTGCTCCGCAATGTCCCAGAAGCCTTTATCGGACAGGTGGCTCACATCGGCAATGATGTGCAGGCGCTCCATCTCGGCCAGGAACTCAAAGCCCTTCTCCTTCAGGCCGGTCTCGGTGTTGGGCATACAGGGCCAGATGGGGCCGTTGCCGGGCACCACGTTGGGGCTGGCCAGCTCGTTTTCGTGGTTCCAGGTCAGGGTCATCATCCGCACGCCCAGCTCGTACATCCGGCGCAGCACACCCAGACTGCCCTTGCAGCAGCCTGCTTCCTCTATGGTCAGCATTCCGCTGATCTTGCCCGCCTCGGCGTTTTTGCGGATATCCTCGGGGCGGTAGACAGGGGCGATCCTGTCGGAATACCGCTCCATCATCCGCTTGAACACGTCGATCTCTTCCAGCGCCGTCACCAGCGGGTCCGCGCCCGGGGTGGGGTCAGCCAGATTCACAAAGGCAGCAAAGCACTGGAGCATGTAGTCGCCCTTCTCCAGCTTTTCCAGATCGATGTGGCCGTTGTTGTGGGCAAAGGTCTGCCCGTCGCCCCGCATCTCCGCGCGCCGCAGCTCACTCAGGGTGTCACAATGTAGATCAAAAACTTTCATGGATCGTTCTTCCTCCTATAACATCCTCGCCCTCTCAGTCAAAGCCTGACGGCTTTGCCAGCTCCCCCAAAGGGGGAGCCTCTGGCGGTTTCCCGAAACCTTGCGGGGGAATTGCCAGTGCCTCTCCCTTTGGGAGAGGTGGCATCCCGCAGGGATGACGGAGAGGGTGAGTTACTTTATCAGAACACACTCCCCACCGCATACAGACTCTTGACCAGATCTTCCCGGTACAGCGGGTCGGCGGGGTCAAGGCTGTTGATGACCACGCCGCCGCTGGCGGACGCGCCGGTGGAGTGGATGTAGCGGCCCTCGCCAAGGTAAAGGGCGATATGGCCGGGGAAATAGAGGGCATCGCCCCGCTTTTTGTCTGCAAAGGGGATCTGGTGCATGGGCCAGCCCTCCACGATCCTGGCATCCCGGTAGATGAGCACGCCGCACTGCATATAGGCGCTGCTGACAAGGCCGGAACAATCAATGCCACGGCCCGACTTGCCGCCCCAGCGGTACTCGGTGCCCAGATATTTTTTCGCCTGCGCACAGACGGCATCCCGGAACGCTTCCTCGCTGCCGTCGTACCACGCCTGCAGTGCCTGCGGCACCAGCTCCCCGGCGGTGACATTCCGGGCCTCGGCCAGCGCGTCATCAAAGGCCAGCCCCTCCCGCTGGGAGAACACGGCGGTCATCTCAAACCGCACCGGCTCCAGCGCCACGTCCCGGACATAGCCGGTGCGGCCATCCAGCAGGGCAACCCTGGCCCAGCCGGTGTGGGCTTCGGCCTCCTCGGACGGCTCGGGCAGGCGGCAGAGCAGGCAGCCCCGCTCCAGCTCCAGCATCCGCACCCCCTGCACCTTGGGCAGGCTGAGCACATCGGTGGCACGGCCCACCAGCACCAGCGGCTGGGACAGGTAGTCCCGCAGTGTATCCTCATGGACAAATTTCAGCGCATCCTGCCGGACAAAGCCGTGGTAGCCGTAAAAGGTGACCACCTCGGCCACCTCCGGGGAGAGGGGCACTCCCTCGGCAGTCACGCCGCCGGGGGCGGTGCGCACCTGACAGGCCTGACCGTACAGGCCCTCGTCCCCGATGGTGGAAACAAGGCCCGCCTCGCTCTGTTTGGTGGTCTGGGGCAGGTCGTAAATGGTCACGACAGGCCGGGCAAATATGGCGTATTGCATCATTCGGTTCCCTCCAACAAATTCAGCAGCTCCTCCGGCTTCATGCGCAGGATGGCACCATCCGCGCTGCCGGTGACGGTCTCGGCCAGATCCTGCTTGGCCTGCTGCAGCTCCACGATCTTTTCCTCAATGGTGTCCTGGGCGATGAGCTTGTACACCTGCACCGGGTTCTGCTGGCCGATGCGGTAGGCACGGTCGGTGGCCTGATTCTGGGCTGCCACGTTCCACCACGGGTCGTAGTGGATGACGATATCGGCGGCGGTCAGGTTCAGGCCGGTGCCGCCTGCCCGCAGGGAGATCAGGAACACGCTGGCCTCGCCGCCGTTGAAGCGGCGCACCAGCTCGGCACGCACCGGTTTGGGGGTGGAGCCCTGCAGGGTGAAGTGGCTCACGCCCTCCGCGTCCAGCCGCTTGGCCAGCAGTTCCAGCATAGAGGTGAACTGGCTGAACAGCAGGATGCGGTGCCCGCTCTCCACGGCACTGGTGACCAGCTCGATGCAGGCATCCAGCTTGGCGCTGCCGCCTGTCCAGTTGTCGGCAATGAGCCGGGGGTCGCAGCAGATCTCCCGCAGGCGCATGAGGACGGCGAACACCGCCATCTTGTCCTCGGGCTTGGCAGCCCGCAGCTTCTCCCGGGCATCCACCACGGCGGCAAGGTAGAGCTTGCGCTGCTCCTCCTCCAGCTCGATGCGGTAGACGTTCTCTGTCTTGGGGGGCAGCTCCTTCAGCACCTCGGACTTCATCCGGCGCAGGATGAACGGCCCGGTGAGCTGGTTCAGCCGCCGCACCGCCGCCGGGTCGTTTTCCTGCGTGATGGGCTTTTCAAACCGGCTGCAGAAGCTCTTGTAGGGCGGCAGGTAGCCCGGCATCAGGAAGGAGAAGATGCTCCACAGCTCGCCCAGGCGGTTCTCCACGGGGGTGCCGGTCAGCGCAAAGCGGACACGGCTGTTCACCCCGCACACCGCCTTGTATTTCTGGGTGGTGTGGTTCTTGATGGCCTGGGCCTCGTCCAGGATACAGGCATAGAATTTCTGGCTCTCGTAGAGGGTCTCGTCGCGGCGGAGCAGGTCGTAGCTGGTCACCACCACGTCGGCCCCGTCCCACTGCTCGGCCAGCTGGGCCCGGTGGGCGGCATCCCCGTCCACCACAACACAGTTCAGCTCCGGCGTAAACTTCCGGCATTCCTCGGCCCAGTTCAGCACCAGCGAGGCCGGGCAGACGATGAGGCTGGGCAGGGGGTTCCCGCCCTGCTCCCGGAGTGCCAGCAGATAGCTGAGCACCTGCACCGTCTTGCCCAGACCCATATCATCCGCAAGGATGCCGCCCATGCCGTAGCCATCCAGCGTGCGGAGCCAGCGGTAGCCGTCCCGCTGGTATTTTCGCAAAACTTTTTGTAGAGATACAGGCGGTGTATACTCGCTGTCCTTCACCGCATGGAAGCTCCGGCTGAGCTGGCGGAAGGCATCGTCCCGGTTGAAGCGGATGCCGTTCTGCCCCGAGAGCGCCCAGTCCAGACTGGGGGCCCGGTACAGGGGCAGCCGGGCGTGGGTCTGGCCCAGTTTGGCCCCGGAAAGCTCCAGTGTCTCGTTCAGCTCGTCCAGCACCTCCATGGAATCGTCCAGCCGGAGCAGACGGCCATCGCGCAGGCGGTGGTAGCGCTTTTTCTGGTGGAGCGATCTCAGCAGGGCTTTCAGCTCTCCCACCGGGAACTCCCCCGTGTCCACCTCAAGGTCGAGCACGCTGCCGTGCACCGACACCCCCACCGAGATCTTCGGCGGTGCGGCCTGCATACTGCGGAAGGCATCGGTCAGGTAGACCTCGCCCTCGGCCAGCAGGGCCGGGATCCCCTCATCGAGGAAGCGGTAGACTTCATCCTCCTCATAGGCATCGTAGTGGGCGGCAAGGCCGTTGCCCATGGTGTCCGGCCCCGGCTCCAGATACCGCCCCAGCAGCCGCCCGGCCCGCTGTTCGGCGCGGGCATCCCGCAGCAGACCGGCAGGCCCCGGTTCCTCCGGCGTGACGCGGTCCTCGCCGTATAAAAATTCAAGGTGTGCCCGCACCGTTTCCCGCGTGGGCGCGTCGAGATAAAACTGCACCACCGGCTCCAACGGGATCTGATTCAGCAGCAGGCGTTCGGGGTCCTCAATGGTCACCCTGCTGCCCAGCTCTGGCAGGACATAGCTGCAAAAGGCGGTGGCATCCCCGGTGGTAAAGAACAGGCTCTTGCCGCACAGCGCCTCAAGGGCGGGCCGCATCCGGGCGCTTTCGGCCCGGTCCAGCTGCCAGATCGTATCCTCACTGTATAAATAGTCGTTGTCTAAACCCGTTTTCCACCCCAACGCAGGGGTCACGGACACCTCCACGCCGCCCCGGCGCTTTTCCACCCGCATGGTCAGGGCCGGGATGCCGGTCTTGAGGGTGTAGCCGCCCAGATTGCCGGTGGGGGCATAGAGGGCCACCAGTCCATCAAAGATCTCGCCGTTCAGCGGGATGCCCCCGGCAGGCCCGCTGCGGGGTGCATTGCCATAGCTGCGCAGAGCCGCCTCGACCCCTTCCTTTGCACTGAGCTGCCGCCGCAGCAGGCGGAGCAGCTGCTGTGCCTCCGGGGCAAAGGCCTCCCAGCTGTGCCGGAATTCCAGCGCCTTGCCGTAGCTGATGAAGCCGTGCTTCTCCACGGCCCGCAGCAGGTCCGGGATGCTCTTTACCACATACTGCCGCCCGCCGTCTGCCGAGATGCGCAGCCGCAGCCAGGGCAGCTCCCCGGGCAGCAGGGTCAGCTCCGGCTCCAGCTCTGCGGCGTGGGGGCGCAGCTCCGCGTGGCCGGTCACGCCGTCCACCTCGGCCAGCGCTCCCTCCTGATAGGCCTGGAGCAGCCGCCGTGCCTCGTAGTCGGATTCCGGTTCCTCGCCCCGCCATTTCTTGCCGAACAGCATCTCCAGGCTGGAGGCATAGCTGTCCCTGCGGGGCGGCTCCTCAGGCTGGGGCGTTTGCAGGTTGGCCGTGCCCCGCACCACGCCCGGGATGCTCTCCGGGCTCTCAGAGGGCTTCTGCGGCGCTCTGCCGGAAAGGCCCTGACTCTCGCTGTCCCGCATCAGCAGCGCGCCGATGTGCTTGCAGCAGGGCCCCTCGCCGTTTTCGTTGTAGGGGCAGGAGCAGCTGGCGCTGACAAAGCTGCCGTTTTCCCGCAGCCAGACCTGGGTCTGGTACAGGCTCCGCCCGCCGCCGCGCACGTCGGCGCTCAGGTGGCGCACGCCGTTCCCAGCCACTTCGCAATTCAGATCCTGTATCCGGTCCGTGTAGGCCTTGGCCCGCGCGAATATCGTGCCGCCCAGCAGGTAGCGGATCTCTTCCATGTCCATCCGGGGTCTCCCTCCCTCTGCAATGCTCTATTGGTTAAGCATACCGCACCGGCGGGCGGGATGCAAGGGGTGCCGGGAAAAAAATTCCGGAAAGCACAGAAGCGCCTCATCCGGGAGAGGATGAAGCGCTTCTGTACTTTGGGATTTTTGGAACACTCAGCCCGCATTGCGGTTTACGGGCCAAGTGGGGGTTGGTTTAGGGCTGCTCAGGCGTTCTGCTTGAGCTCCTGTGCTTTCTGCCATGCATTCAGCACATCGATCTTGCTTACGGCGTTGTCGGGATAGAATTTCATCTCTTCCGGAGCCGTGCCCTCATCGTTCAGGTCAGGGATAAGCTCGTTTTCCATGGCCCAGCGGGCGGCGTGCTGCAGGTCCATATCCCGCTCTTCCTGACCGACATCGGGGTAGAGCAGTTCGGATTCGGGCATGGGCTTGCCTGCATCCTCCCACAGCATCATGGCAAGGGCGCTGCGGTTGCTGGGGAAGTAGGGCAGAGCCATCAGCTTGCCTGCAAATTCAGCGCCCAGAGAATAGGCCTGATAGCCCAGCACTGCGGTACCCACAGCGGCAGTACCAATGATCGCGGCAGTGCCCAGCACATTGGGCCCATCATCTTCAATGGTGGCATCACGGTACTGTGCGGCAATATCCACATCACTGCTCATGGGGAAAGTGATGGTCTCAGCCTTGTAGTCCTGACCCAGCGGCAGGGAGAACTTGCCGGTAGACCAGATGTCAAACACCATGCCCTCAGGGACCAGGGTCTTGTCCAGCGTCACGGTCACGTTTGCGTTCTTCGGTACAGAGTAGGTCTTTTTGCCGGTGGCTTCGTCAGTAGTAACAGTCAAGGTATCGGTCACATCCTTGTCACCGTTTTTCACGGTAACAATGCCGCCGGTTACGGACAGCTGGTATTCGGTATTCGCATCGGGCGTTTTATCCGATTTGCAAACCGCTTCGATCGCGATCGCATCGCGGTCTGCAGGCACGGTAAAGGTGATTTCTTCCTGAGAAGTGTCCTTAGGTTTTTCGTCCTCATTCAGGCCGCTAATGCTCCAATGGTCGAACTTCAAATCGTTGTCCGCAACGGCAGCACGGTCAAAGGTTACCGTTACCGTTGCACCTGCCGGAACTTTTGCCTGACCGTTTTTCAGCTCAATTGCCAACGGAGTACCATCGGAAGCAACAACGGAGATCGTTCCATTCTTTACGGTCAGGTCAGTGCCAGCCCAACCGGCATAGAGCGTGATGCCATTGATGTTTGTAAACAGCTGTGCATCCGGATATCGGGTCTTGCAGTCTGCATCGGTATACCAACCGGTAAAGGAGGAGGTGGTGTAACCCGGTTTGGTAGGTGTGCCAAGCGCCGTAATTTTTGCGCCGTAGTCAATTTTTTTCGGCTCGCTCTTGTCACCATCTACGAGAGTCACGTCAACGGTGGTAATAATGCGTTCGTCAGGTACGCCTCTTCCGCTCAGTTTAGACTTTAAGCCCGGCTCACAATAAACTTTTAACTCGGGAGACGTACGAGTGAAAAGATTCCAATCTCCATTGGAACCACCAACGTATGTTAAATTACTACCGGGTTCAAAGGTGATGCATGTCAATGCTGTGCAATAACCAAACATCTCTGCTCCCATTGATTTTACACTTTTGGGAATATGAATGCTTGTCAGCTGAGTACAGTTTTCAAATACATCCTGTCCAAGAGTTTCTACTTTATCCGGAATCGTAACACTTGTTAGACCGGTACCACCAAATGCCCCCTCCTTAATCGTTTTGACATCTGAGGGAATCTTAATGCCCGTTAGTCCGGCACACTCATCGAATGCACCTAATCCAATCGTTGTTAAGGTACTGGGTAGCGTGATGCTTTTTAATTTGGCTGCACCAAAAAATGCATAATTTCCGAGATAGGTCAATCCTTCCGGAAGCTTTACTTCCATGAGATTTCTTGCATCATGCCCTCCGTCAAAACCATGGAGGACACAATCCCCTAATGAGGTTACGCCATCATCAACTATGAGCCTCGTAATCTTTAGTATTGCATCACGCCATGGCATATCTCTACATGACAAAAAATCGTAATTTTTCATCGGCCCCGTTCCGCGAATCGTCATGGTATAGGTTTCGCCTCCATCGTTGTTCCGACTTAATGTCGCTGTAACGGTGCCCGGCTTTTTTCCGCAGTCATACGGACCCAAACTTTCCTCCGCAAATGCCGACACTGCCCCCGCAGGCAGGAATGTCAGCATCATACTGAATGCCAGTAAGAGGCTGATGAGCCGTTTTTTCATAAAAATCCTCCTTTGTCAGTCATCAATACTCCCAGTTTCTCCACAAAAAGCACCCAGACAAAAAGAAAAAAGCGCCGCACCAGCCAAATGGCTGGTACAACGCTTTGCGTTTTGTACTTTAGGGGTGCTCGCCCTCTCTATCTATGCTTTAACCCGCCGCTTCTCTCAAGGGCAAGGTGATCGTGGTACCCAGAAAAGCTACTCCCATAAACTTCTCCATAACCCCGCACCGGCTGCCCTTTGGGGGGTGCCGGCACATTTCCGCATAGTCGAAGAGGGTTGCAGAGCAAAGTGCAGCTGACGGCCCCTACCGGGCCTTCCGCCTTGCGTCACAGCCTTCCGACTGGTTTGCCGATCTTTCTGTTTTGCTGACAAGGTGCTTTTCGCACCTTATCATACCCCCCCCCCTATAAAAAATCAAGGGGTCTGGGCGAAGTTTGTGAACATTCACAAATCCACGTGATTTTTTAGGCCATTTTAACGGAAAGGCACACGCACAACAAAAACAAACCCCTAAGGAATTTCTTCCTCAGGGGTTTCATGCAAGTCGGCGACTACCTATTTTCACGCGCCGTTTCCAGCGAACTATCTTGGGCACGA